>LSCK01000001.1 GCA_001577135.1 Cloacimonetes bacterium TCS60
TTTCGGTATATCAAAATGCTACAGTTGTTACTCCGGAAAACTTGCCTCTATTCAGAAAAATTGTTTCCAATCAAGAAGTGAAAGAGGTTATCCCAAGTGGTGTCACAATTATGCTGGGTAAAGTTAATCCGGAAGATCCCTATGGAGCTCGCCCAGTTTACTTTTTGTATGATGAAGTTGAATTGACCGGAGCTGACCTTAAATCTGCTGATGTACGCATCGGGCAGGGAATGGATCCAAAGATTTCTGGAAAACCCTATGTAAGCCTGGAATTCAATAATGAAGGTGCAAGAATTTTTTCCAATGTTACAGGCCAGAATATTGGTGAACGTCTAGCCATCGTCCTGGATGATGTAGTTCATTCAGCTCCTCGTATAAATGATAAAATTCGCAATGGAAGCGCCATGATAACTGGTAACTTTGAAATGAGTGAAGCCAAAGATGTCTCTATTGTCCTTAACGCTGGTAAGCTACCTGCTCCCGTTAATATTATTGAGGAAAGGACTGTGGGACCCTCCCTCGGTTCTGATTCCATTGCTTCTGGCTTCAAAGCTGCCATAATTGGTTTGATCTTAGTAGCCATCTTCATGGTTATTTATTATAAATTTTCCGGTTTTATCGCAGATTTCGCTCTTATCTGTAATGTGCTTATTATTATGGCTTTTCTTACTATGCTGAACGCCAGCCTCACTCTGCCGGGTATCGCTGGTATTATTTTAACTATCGGTATGGCAGTTGATGCTAATGTTCTTATTTTCGAAAGAATTCGGGAGGAATTGGATTCAGGTAAAACTGTACGCACGGCTATCGATAATGGCTATAGACGCGCTATTATTACAATTGCCGATGCTAACATTACTACTCTGATTACTGCTATCGTACTGTATCAATTTGGCACAGGTCCTATTAAAGGCTTTGCTGTTACCCTAAGTCTGGGTATTCTCTCATCCATGTTTACTGCTATCATCGTTACCAGAGCGATATTTGATACATTTGTCTCTCGTAAACCCAGAAAGAAATTGAGTATATAAAGGAGATTGAAATGAGATTTTTTAGAAACACACAAATTGATTTTATTGCCAAAAGAAAAGTTGCATTTACTATATCCATCATTGTAATCGTGATTGGGATTGCCTCTATGATCGTTAGCGGCGGCTTGAAATATGGTATTGATTTTACTGGTGGTACTCTTATGGAACTAGATCTTACCCCTGTTACACCCAATACAAAACCAATTACATTGGAAACCGCTAGAAAAGTCTTGGAGAAAAATGGCTACGGTGATAGCGAAATCCAGGATTTTGGTAATCCAAATTATGTTCTTATAAAACTGAAAGCAACAGATGAAGTAAGAAAAGAGGAAACTGAATTAATTGAAATCTTTAAATCAGAACTTCCGCAATATACTAAAGGCAAAAGTAAAACTGAACTTGTTCGCAGAAGTGAACATGTAGGTGCTGAAATCGGTGAAGAACTAAGAGGAAAAGCCTACATCGCTATTTTAGTTGCTCTGGTTGGTATAATTTTTTATATCTGGTGGAGATTTGAATTTACCTTTGGTTTAGCTGCTGTTATTGCTCTTTTCCATGATGTAATTATCACAGTGGGGATGCTCTCGCTTTTTGGAAAAGAGATCGATATTCCCATAATTGGTGCCCTGCTTGCCATCGTTGGATATTCACTCAATGATACAATTGTTTTGTTCGTCAGGATTCGAGAGGACCTGAAAATCTATCGACGAGAATCTTATGGCTCTGTTATCAACCACAGTATAAATGAAGTACTTTCCAGAACGGTTGTAACTTCGTTCACTACATTCTTGGTTGTGCTCACGCTTTTCCTCTTTGGGGGAGAAGTTATTAATCCTTTCGCCTTTACTATGCTTTGCGGTGTGATCGTCGGTACTTATTCTTCAATTTTTGTTGCTAGTCCCCTTCTCTATGAATATCAATCCTGGAAAAGGAAAAAGAACAGACATCCTCACAGCAAAAGATCTAAATAAAATTTCAGCATATGCAAATTCTCTCAGGGAGATACAGCGGTTTCAAATTAAAGCCTCCTCCCAAAAGAATTAGACCAACCAGTGGGAGAGTAAAAGAATCTCTGTTTGGTATAATCCAGGATAGATTATCCCATGCATCTGTTCTGGATCTTTTTGCCGGTACAGGTAGCCTGGGTTTGGAAGCAATTAGTGCCGGTGCAGACAGCTGTTGCTTCGTAGATAAATCCTGGAAATCAATCTCTACTATTAAAGCAAACATAGAAAAGTTATCTGTAATTGAGCAATGCCAGCTTATAAATACTTCGGCCAAGAATTATGTTAAGCATTATGATAATCAACCCTATGACTTGATATTTCTAGATCCTCCCTATGGAAAAATCGATATTGATAAACTGGTTTATTTGATTTATAAAAATAAGATTATTACAGCAGATGGCCTTATTGTTGTGGAGGCAAAGTCGGATGAAAAATTTTCACAAATGCAATCAAAGATCGCACGACAAGAAAAATACGGCAACACACAATTAACTTTTTTCTTAGATGAAAAGAAGTAAAATGAAGAAACTAAAATTATATAACACACTCCATAATAGAAAGGAGATCTTCAAACCGATTGAACCCGGTAAGGTTAAGTTGTATACTTGCGGTTTAACTGTGTACAATTATGCCCATATTGGAAATCTAAGAACTTATGTTTTTGAGGATATACTCAAACGTACCCTGCGTTACAACGGATTCGATCTCCTGCATGTTATGAATATTACTGATATTGGTCACCTTACGTCCGATGCTGATTCGGGTGAAGATAAAATGGTTTTGTCGGCTCAGAAGCAAAATAAATCTGTATGGGAGATTGCCGAGCACTATACACAAGCCTTTGAGAAGGATCTCAAAAATCTCAACATACTCTTTCCTGATAAGCATGTTAAAGCAACAGAGGAAATTCCTGCCATGATAGATCTGATCAAAAGGATTGAAAAAAATGGGTATACTTATAAAAGTGGAGGTAATGTATATTACGATATTTCTCAATGTGATGATTACGGAAAACTAGCTAACCTGGATCTGGATAACCTGCAAGCTGGAGCCCGTATCGAGGTGGATAATGCTAAGAAGAATCCACATGATTTTGTCCTTTGGTTTACAAAGTCAAAATTCAAAGACCAGGAGATGAAGTGGGATAGCCCCTGGGGTAAAGGATATCCCGGCTGGCATATTGAATGTTCAGCTATTTCCATGAAACACCTGGGTGACCATTTTGATATCCATTGCGGTGGAATCGACCACATACCAGTTCACCATACGAATGAAATCGCTCAAGCCGAAGCTGCTACCGGAGAAAAGTGGGTGAATTACTGGCTGCATGGTGAATTTTTAATTTTTAAAAATCACAAAATGAGCAAATCGCGTAATGAATTTCTCACTCTGGATCTATTGAATGAAAAAGGATATTCTTCCCTTGTTTATCGCTATTTTTGCTTGGGAGCACATTACCGCAAAAAATTAAATTTTAGTTATGAATCACTTGATGCTGCTAAAGAATCATTAAAGCGAATCAGGGATAAAATTATCACGATAGAAAGAAACCTTGAATCTAGTTTTGATAAGGCAAAATATACTGAAAAGTTCAAACAAGATTTTGTCGCTCAAATCAATAATGACCTCAATATGCCTGCTGCCCTGGCAGTTCTTTGGCAAGTTTTAAAAACTGATAAGATCGGGAATAAAGAAAAGTACGATTTGATTCTTGATTTTGATCAAGTTCTTGGCTTACGATTAAAAGATTCAAGCAAGATAATAAAGGAAATGAAGCATGAGGAAGTTGATTCAAAGCTGGTGGAAAAACTGATAAAAGATCGGGAAAAGGCAAGGGAGAACAGAAATTGGTCTCAAGCTGATGAAATAAGGAAGAAATTGGATGAGCTGGGAGTTGAAGTGAGAGATGGAGCTGATGGGACCGAGTGGAGAATTAAATAATTCCACTTTTGATGTTTTAGCAACACCGTGACAAATCACGGCTTTCTCCTATTTGGTTTTATGAATCTGT
>LSCK01000010.1 GCA_001577135.1 Cloacimonetes bacterium TCS60
AAAAAATCATGATCATTGGTTAAATCTGCCTCACGTTTATACCGTGTCCCAGGATTTTTAAAATTTCCAATTGGTTCTTTCTTTTTTGTGTCCACGCTGATAGCAGGCAGTCCCATTTCAGCGAAATTGCTTAGCATTTTATTAATGTATTCAAATTGCTCATTGCGCTGCTCTTTTTCTTTTTTTGTTTTTTCTTTGCCTCCATTTGCAATGGCTTTAACGTTAGTTTTTAATGAAAAATTTAAATCTTTTAAAATCTTTCCAATAGTCGTTTTGCTTACAACAATATCGATCAACGCCAATTCTTCTTCTATTTTCGCTGTGGTCTTTCTTGTCCATTTCAGATCTTTCATAGGGTCCCCAGCGGTTTCATATTTCATTAGCTTTTCTATTTTATCAATTATTTCTGGGATTTTTTTTTAATCTGCTTTCTACCTCCGCCTGCTCCTCGAATAGTATCAAGATCAACATCACCCTCGAGAAGTTCTCTTCTGCCTTTAGCCACTGTTCTCTTATCAATATTCAGCAACTCCGCAATCTGCTTGTCACCTCCATATCCTAACTTCAAAGATTCAAAACCAGCATAAAAGCGACGTTGTTTTTCGTTTAATGTGCTGTAAAAAATAATCAATGCTGCTTTAAGCTCATTCATTAGAACTTCAGGACGCATTTTTAAATCATTTTGATAATTTATTTGATCCTTTCTTGTTATTTCTTGTTTTTTTGCAAAGTTGACAGCACTGGACAGATATACATAAACATTTGATAATTTTTTCCGGTTAATGATTTTGCTCTTTAAAAGTTCTAACAGTGCATCCTCAACTTTGATTTGTACAATTTGATTCAATTCTGAAGCAGTATAACCACTCTTTGATTGACTAATCAGTATCTCCAACGTCTTTTTTAAGGTGCCGAATTTTGAAAATAATATGGATTTATAGCACCATAAACCATCTTTATTATATCTTGCTATTCGTTTCAGGGAATAATATTTCCCGCTATGTGAATAACTGGAAAGATAATCAAGTTTACTCAACCTTCTAAACACAGTCATTCTTGATTGAGTATTCAGGACATTCTTTATTTCCTCAATCGTAGCAATTTTGTTTTTATTTAAATACGTTACCAATAATTGAGTGGAGTCTTTTATAGGAGCCATAGTGATGCAATCCAGAAAATTTTAGTTAATTTTTCTGGATTATATCACTATCTATTCGCAAAGTCAACATTTTCAGATTACGACTTTTAGTGATATTACAGCATATTAGAGCTACTGCTGTGTTTCTTCTCTACAATCTATTGCAAATACAGCAGGTACGATCAAGAGCCAGAATGGCATGTTATTTTTTGCCGAGCCCTTATCATTCTCTCCTGGATTGCAGGACTTGACATCATATATGCATTCCAGGATATTGAATTTGATCAAAAAGAGAATCTGCACTCCCTGCCAGCCAAGATTGGAGAGAAAAAAGCACTTGTATGGTCTTTAGCCTGTTATGGTCTGTCATCCCTGGCAATCATAGTTGCAGGCCTTTTGTCCAGTAAAGGTATGTTTTACTGGATCGGTTTTATCATTATAATAATGCTTTTTTCATATCAGCAGATTCTTGCAAGAAGGGGCAATATTAATGAATCCATTAAAACAATATTCCAGGTTAATATGTTTATCTCTCCTGCTCTCTTCTTTGGAACTTTGCTGGATACCTGGCAAAATTATTTATAATTACACGTATTTGGTGCATTTAATGAGATAACACAAATATAATCAGGAGATGAATGATTATTCTTCAGCCCATACCAAAAATTGCGTGATACTTAAATGTTTGATATCTCTGTATGGAGAAGCAATTTTTTCGTCCCGCGAAACCACAAACTTCTCTACATCTTTTTTGATATAATGCAGATTACTAAATTCACGTTCCCACAGTGAACGATTTTCATTTCGATCCCCGAGCTGCCAGCACACTTGAATAAGAGCAGATTTACTGCTTTTTTCAACGTAAAAATCAATTTCAAAGTTCTTGTTCCGATAACCCATGTATCGTTGAACCTTGAAGTTGTTTCTCAACAGTTCTATAAACACCATGTTCTCAAGCAGACGACCCTTTTGAGTTTGAGCTTTGTAGTCAGACAAACAAAAATCGCTCAAGTAAATCTTATCGACTCTGCGCTTGAGGATCTCTTTTGCGCGGTAAGAATAAGTGGGTGGAGAATACAAAAAGTAGACATCTTGCATATAGCCGATATAAGTGCTTATCAGAGAACTGGTGGTTTGAGTACTGACTGAACTGCCCCTTGGTAATTTAATATTTTGTAAAACAGCATTTGAAATGCTTTTAATTGAGAGCTCCAGGGAAAAAGAGATACGGCAATAATCGATAAGTGCATACAGCAGCCCAGGGTTGGATGGATTATAGCGCTCAACAATATCGTGTTTCACAGTTGAGTTGATAATATCAGATATCAACTGCATTTTCTGTTCTTCATTATGGACTTTTAAAACTTCGGGCATTCCTCCGGCAAGAAGATATTCTTCAACATTTTTTGTTGCATATTCTATCCCGCTAAATTGACAAAATTCCGCAAAGGAAAATGGAAAAACATGTATTGTTGTATATCGACCTCCCAGTTTTGCAGAAAAATCATGGGATATCATTTTGGAATTTGACCCTGTGATAATCAATCGGCAGTGCATGGATGTGTCTTCAAAAATCGATGCAACGTTTTCATCCCAATTTTCCAGCTCCTGAACTTCATCCAGAACAAGCAAAGCTGGCTGTTCCCTGTCAGCAATCTGTTCCATCCACCATTCAATAATGGAGATAAAATTTTTTTCCTCTCTGACATCGGCAATTGGCTTTAGAAAAAAATTAATATACAAAATATTCTTTTTTGGAACGTCCTGGTCCCACAGTTTTTTTATATACTGTCGAGCAATAACGCTTTTACCGCACCGGCGTTGTCCCATAATACTGGTTACAACATTCACATCCTGTAAATTGGCAAGTTTTAAAAGATACTTTGTTCGAGTCATGTTCCTGGCCGGCAGCAGTGACTTTTCAGTATTGCTCTCCCAAAATGATCTATGAGAGACTTTTTGCTTCAGTGTTTCAATTAACATATTACAGCTCCTTATGCAGTTTGCAATCTCATGATAATCTATGCATTATATTAATGCAATAACTAATTTTATATTAGATTTTGCATAAGAGATATGCATAAAACTATTTAATCTGATTCTATGCAGAAAATCTACTCAAAAAAAAGTCAATAAAAAATTTTATTTATGATTGAAAAAACAATCGATTTTTTAATTTATTTGTTTAAACCTTAGTTTCTAAGCGCCTTGTAAAATTTTAAACAAGAGCATTTCTTGACATATTTTGGGATACGATGATATAAAAC
>LSCK01000100.1 GCA_001577135.1 Cloacimonetes bacterium TCS60
AACTACAGGATTTATGATACTCTGGGTGAACTTACCGTACTATTTACAGCAATTTTAGGTGCGTTAACGGTTCTAAGAAAAACCGGAAGGAAGAGGAGAAATGCATAATAGATATCCAAATGAAGGAATGTCTTTAATTGTAAAGACAATAACTCGTTTTACTGTTTGGCTTATATTTTTATTTGGTTTGTATATCTTTATCCATGGTCACTTAACTCCGGGTGGAGGTTTTGCCGGAGGCGTGATTATCGCTCTATCCTATGTTCACTTGACCTTAGCATACGGTAGAAATTATGTTAATGATGCTTTTAGAAAAAATGTTATGCACAGTCTGGAAGCCCTTGCTTCTCTGCTGGCTGTTTTGGTTGGTATAATTGGACTTTACACCGTTGGCCATTTTCTGCAAAACTTTATGGGAATCGGAAGGTTACATCATCTTCTTAGTGCTGGTTACATCCCGGTCATGAATATGCTAATTACTGTAAAGGTAGGCATGGGATTGTATCTGGTTTTTTATTATTTGGCATCATATAAATATAAGGAGGGAAAGTAATCATGACTCTCTATTTAATGTGCTTTTTTCTGTTTTTAGTAGGTGTTTATGGTGCAATCACCAAAAGAGATTTAATTAAGATTATACTGGCTATTGGTATAATGGGATATTCTATTAATCTCTTTCTCGTGCTAATTGCTTATCGCTCAGAAGCTTTTGCTCCCATTCTAAAAGAGGGTGTAAAAGTAGCTATGGTTGATCCACTTCCCCAGGCTCTCGTCCTTACTTCTATTGTGATTGAGCTGGGTATTACAGCCTTAATGGCAGGTCTGGCCATCAAGATCTATGAAAAATATGATACGTTAGATATTACAAAGATCAGGAGACTAAAAGGATGATTTTATCACAGTTTATTTTTGTTCCGCTGGCTGCAGCTTTCTTGATTGCTTTAGTGGCAAGAAAAAAGGAAAATATTGCAGCTTGGATTTGTATGCTTGCTTCTCTTTGGTTGTTTGTTGTTTCAATTATTGCTTTTTTCCGTTTACCTGATTTCGGTGGTATGATCATGAGAACCACTAGTGGCTGGAAAATACCATTCACTATTCCGCTTGTACTTGATAATCTGTCTGCCTTTATGTTAATTATTATTAGTTTAATTGGTGTTATATCAGCTTTTTATGCTCTACAGTATATTAATCACTTTACTGGTAGATGGAATTTTTTCGCTCTATTTTTGCTCATGTTTACTGGCATGAATGGGGTTGTTCTTACCGGTGATTTTTTTAACCTATATGTTTTCATGGAGATCTCCTTGATTTCAGCCTATTCCTTAGTTGCTTTCGGTACTGAGGCGGAGGAACTTGAGGCTGCCTTTAAATATGCGACTATGGGAGCGATCACCTCTACTATGATACTTTTTGGAGTGGGTATATTGTATAGCTTTACTTCCACTTTGAATATGGCTCAAGTGGGAGAAATTGTCCAGCAAATAGCGCACAAAAAGCTAGTTTTTCTTGTTTTCGGTTTGTTCATTACCGGGTTTGGCCTAAAGGCTGCACTCGTACCCTTCCATGCCTGGTTACCCGATGCACACCCGTCTGCCCCTGCACCCATATCTGCTATGCTTTCCGGTGTTCTCATCAAAACCCTCGGAGTCTATACAATCGTTAGAATATTCTTTAATGTTTTTGGAGCTCCACCAGTGGTCTTAACTATTTTAATGCTATTGGCAGTGCTTTCCATCGTGATTGGAGGATTTCTCTCCGTTGTACAGTGGGATTTCAAAAGAATGCTGGGTTTTAGTAGTGTAAGCCAAATTGGTTATGTTGTCCTGGGCTTTGCACTTGGAACCCCTCTGGGAATTCTAGGCGGTATTCTTCATCTGCTCTTTCACTCCATATTTAAGTCACTGTTATTCTTAAACAGTGGTGCCGTAGAATATGCTACCGGTGAAAGAGATATCAGAAAACTGGGCGGTCTGTCTCAGGATCTACCTGTAACATCCACCACCACCATGATTGGTACACTTTCTATCTCAGGTATTCCTCCTTTTAATGGTTTTTTTAGTAAATTAGTTATTATACTGGCCTGCTTCCAGGCTGGGAATCCAATTGTTGGATTTATCGCCGCTGCCGTCAGTATTGTCACCCTCGCTTATTATCTTAAAACCCTAAAACATGCATTTTACAGTAAGAACAAGGCAAAGCAAATACTGGAAAAAGTTCCCATCACCTTGAAAGCTGCTATGATTATTCTTGCTGCTCTCTGTCTCGTCTCCTCCCTTATCTTGATTCCCGCTATCAGAAACGCAACTGTAAAACCAATCGTGGATACGGTTTTGAATAAAACGCAATATATTGATAAGATTATGCCTTATCTTGGGAGTATTTAATGAAGTTAGAAAATAAAAGTCGCATCGTTGTCTTCATCCTCTCCTGTTTGGTCTGGTTTCTGATAACTTTAAAATTTAGTCTTGCTAGTATTGTAGCCGGATTAATTTTTTCCTTTATTACAGCATTATTTGCCGGAGAGATTTTAATTATTACTGAAAGAAAATTTCATTTAGGTAGAGTTATTTATACAATTGGCTATATCATTAAATTGTTCTGGGAGATGTTAAAAGCTAACTTTAATGTTGCCTACATTGTTATTCATCCTAAACTACCAGTTAAACCCGGGATTGTAAGAGTAAAAACTAATTTAAAAAGAGATTCAGCCCTAACTATGTTAGCTAACTCTATTACTCTTACCCCTGGAACTTTGACTGTCGATATCGATAAAGAAAAAAGCATTTTGTATATCCATTGGATTGATGTAAAAAGTAAGGAATTGGAACCAGCTACCCGCGATATCGGTAGCCGTTTTGAAAAATTATTGGAGGAAGTTTTTGAATGAAAATTTTTAAATGGCTTTTCGGTTTAATTATTATTTTAGCTTTTCTTGTTCTCAATTTCTTCGTCCTCTTTCAGGGAATTGATTTTAGTTATAAATTAATCAATGTTCTTTTGTTTTGTATAGTGTTTATTCTTATAAGAGTTGTTAAGGGTCCCTCGGTTGCCGATCGTATTGTTGCTATCGATATTTTGGGTGTATTAATTATTGGGATTTGTGCCCTTCTTGCTATAGCTTTAAATCGATCCTATTATATTGACATTGGAATTGCTTGGGGACTGCAGAGTTTTATTGGTGCCATGGCATTAGCAAAATTTCTAGAAGGGAGATCATTGGATGCATAGTTTAGCCTTAAATGAAATTATCGGATATGTGATTATTTGTTTTGGAATCATGTTTGATTTTTTTGGCGTGCTGGGATTAGTACGCTTACCGGATGTCTATAATCGCCTGCAAGCTGCAACTAAATGTGTAACTTTTGGTTCTGCCGGTATCTTGATTGGTGTCCTGGTCTATTCTGGTTTTACACCTACTGGTTTTAAAGCAATTTTATGTACAGTTTTTATTCTCCTAACATCCCCTGTTTCGGCCCATGCGATTGCTAAAGCTGCTCATAATTCTGGTATTAAAATGGCACAGGAAACGGTAGTGGATCACTATTTAGATGACCAAAATGAAAAACCCAAAGAGGACAAATAAAATTTTAGGAGTTTAAATGATTTTACCTAAATTGAGAGAACTAAAAGAAGCTATAGGATCTTTATTTTCCAAACCTGTAACGAGCAAATATCCTAATACTAAGACGCCCTACGAACCTGTAAAAGAGTTTAGAGGTAAGCCTAAATACGATGAAGATGAATGTGTTGGCTGCGGTACCTGCGCACAGGTATGCCCAGCTGAGGCAATTGAAATGATTGATGACAAAGAAAACAATACTCGTACACTTAGGATTAATTATTCTCATTGCATATACTGCGGTCAGTGTGAAGAGCACTGTATTACCGAAAAGGGTATCAAACTCTCAACCGAATATATCACAGCGGTTTTTGATTCAAATAAAGATTCCGATTTTATGGAAAATGAAAAGGAATTACTTATCTGTCAGAATTGCGGGGAAATTATCGCAGCAAAAGATCATCTTGATTGGATTATAGAGAGGCTGGGTACAAAAGCCTATGGAAACACAAACCTCGTGGCTCGCATGCAGCAGCAAAATTATGAATTACCAGAATCCAAAGTGAAAGATAAACTAAGAAGAGAAGATTATTATAAATTGCTCTGCGCTAAATGCCGTCATGAAGTTGTTGTGAAAGATGCCTTTAATGAGATATCATGAGTTTCTAACATCTATAAAAGATAAAAAAACTATTTTTGTAGGATTGGGGAATGAAGAACGAGGGGATGATGCGATTGGACTTTATATTATAAAATCCCTTGCAACAAAGATCAAAAAAAAACTTAAATTCCTCCTGGCATATACAACACCGGAAAATTACCTCAAGCAAATAATTGATTCTGAACCAGACATCATCTGTTTTATCGACGCTGTAAGAAGTAACAAAAAAGAGGGAACAA
>LSCK01000101.1 GCA_001577135.1 Cloacimonetes bacterium TCS60
AATTTCCTATTAATTTTGTCTGAGCAAAATAATCTGGTTCACCATCTACACCTTCCCAATCTTTTCCTGATCCGTAAACTTGTAGTTTATGGACTCCAAAAGGTAGTTGGGTTATAGTTACTTCACCATCATAGTTCTGTACTTCATCAGGAGCGAAAGTTAGATCATAAGTGTGACTTTCACCCAGGGAAAGAGTGTAATCGATGCTGTTTTTGGGATCTTGTTCACTTGAGTTTTCAGCAACAGTATATCCGTCGATAGTTGTAATTGTTCCAGTCAAGTCTCCACTACCCATATTTTGGATAGTAAATTGCACAGTAGAATCTTGAGTAACATAGACTTCGCCAAAATCTATCTCCTGAGGATTCATGTAGAAAACGGGATAAGGTGCTAAAATTGGGGGAAAAGTAATATAGTCAATCCAGGCACAGTCCTGACCACTACTAACACCGTAATCCTTATCATAAACCCATTTGAATGTATGGTTACCAGAATCAACATTATAAGTAACTTCCGACCAATCAACAGTACCAGCCCATTCTCCTTGAAGTGCATCGTCAATATAGAATCTCAGGTAGTCATAATCTGATTCAGAGGAGACTCTTCGGAAGAAAGAGATTTCACCCTGGAATACATTTTTGTTGATCATGATTTGTGCGTCTTGATTATCTGCGATATCTTCAGATTGGGCACAATAATCTCCTTCGTAGGCATCACCGCTGGATATTTGCCAACCTGCATCACCACCAAATTCCCAATCAAAACCACTAAAATCACCAGTTTCAAAACTTTCGATAACTAAGCCAATCAGCTCGTAATATGTGTTTTCAGCAGAATATTCTCCAGCGGAAATGTTAAAGATGAAGGGGACGGAGGTACCAACTGGTGCATTATCATCAACTGTGATATTAAAAATTGCCAATGAAGTGTCCTGCTGAGCTATCTCATCAATATTTATATTAGAAATGTTAAACTCGATATAATCACTTGCTGAATTCAAGGTGGCTGTTAAATCTTGTATATCAGCATGACCAACATTTATGGCTTCGATTATCATATTAGCTGTTTCACCTGGATCCAGTCTGCCATTGCCATTACCATCATTCGAATCATTTACAATAAGAGTTCCACAGCTTAGCTGGGGAGCATTGATCGCCATAGCAAAACCAGATTCCCAGAGAGAATCTTTAGAAGTACCAGTAACGTCCAGGTCAAAGAACACCTGATGTTGATCAGGAACATTATCAGCTATATTCAATTTGAAGGCATCATCGATGGTTAGTGTGCCACCTGCCGCAATAGAGGAATAATCTTCTGTGGAATCAACAACGGTAATATAATTATCATCTGTGCTAAGTGTTGCAACTACATTATTTGCATCAGCTACACCGACATTTTTCAAACCTACATTAAAGGTAATTGTCTCATTATAATCTGCTTCACCGTTATCATTACCAAGTGAGTCATTAATAGAATATGTATCAAAGATTACATATGGTCCACTAGGTGGAATTATTTCTACTTCTTCTTCATATCTGTAAAAATTCTGTTTTGTTACTGTTATTAACATATTATTTCCGGGTGTTTGAGGAGGAATTGAAATATTGGTGGGGAAAAGACCATTACCTTCACCAACACCTAGTATCTCTCCATCAACAGTAAGACAGATAAGGGCTCCTTCGGGAGCAGTTATATTAAAATGATCCACACCGCTCAACAGAGCAGTATCATGACTAACAGTCAAGTTTTGAGGCATTTCTGTAAAGGTTGAAGAAAACGCTCCACCATGATAATGGAAGAGATAATAAGTAACCGGTTTACTACTTTCATTGTAGGGCCAATTCGATCCAGAGAGAAAATGCTTGCCTGCAACATTACCAAAGGCAGGTAGAATATCACCAGTTGAGGCAGGATTACTGCCAAAGGTGGGCATAAAATCCGGCCAGAAGTTATCATACATTCCCCATACATAGGTGTCATTAACAAAAGAATATGAGGTAGCTGTTGCTGCTACTACGCCAAGTGCACGGTGTTCATGTCTGTGCATTGCTTCGGCAAAACAATCGGAACCATTGTCAAATTGTCCTGTAAGACAATTAATTGAGAATACAGTAACCAAATCAGAGTTATCCAATCCGCCCAAATCTCCAATATCATAGTCAGGTTCCCCCCAACCGGTTACGCTGCCGTGGTCTCTATGCTGTAACATAAAAGCTCCACTGTTTATAGCGTTGTTAACATCTGTAGCTGTTCCACCGTACCAACCACCAAGAGTTGAAGGACTCGCGGGTATATATCCTTCACCACTAGGGCCGAAGTAGTTCAATACAAGATTTGTATTAGTAGCGGTTGACCAGGGATCAGAATTAGGATTTCCTTGATAAACTTCATTAATTCTAACCTGATTTTTTCCTAATTCATTACTCCAAAAACCACCTATTGTTTCTGAACAGATCTGAAACCATCGTTCTGTTTGCCAACCTAAAGCAGTAATAGGATGTTGATAAAAACCGGGATTGGTTGAAGGATTTCTCTCGTTATCAAGAACTTTATTAACCATTATAGCGAGTTCACTCTCAGTTTGAGCTGTCATACGTGAAGTAGCAATATCGGGAAGCATGTCTTCATCAACGTCAGCATAATAGTTGTCCGAAATACAATGATTATCAAAAGTGGGACAGTAGATGCCATTGCCCGAAACTCCACCAGTACCATAGTCAGCCATAAACAATATAGCAGCTGGATATGGGTCTAAATTATCAATATAACTTTCTATACTATTTGAATCATTACCTCCAATTTGAGCGAGAGTTACAACTCCAGTGTTTATTCCTTGATTAGTTCTAAACTGTTGCAAGGTATCAGCCCAGTCATAATAGATTGGGTTATCAGGAATAATAATTAAATACTCATAATCATTATCTCTATATAAATTGTTATAATTTACTGTAGGCAACGATTCGTAGTTGATGAGCATCTGAGCATAAATTGGATCCCACCACCTACTACGGAGATTGTCCTCTCCGAAATGTCCATTTCCACCAACAAAATCAACTGCAACCTGTATATTTTTATTAACACGGAGTTCTTTTGCAACAGGATTGTATTGGAAAGGCATTATTGCAATTTTTACAATATCAACTCCACGCATCTGGGAAGTTTTGGAAATCTTAACCTTAGTATCGGGATAGAACTCATTTTTGGAGTAGATATCCATATTTTTTTCGTAAACCAGCGGCTCTTCACTGGAATCGATAGGGATTTGATGAGCTGGAGCTAACTCCACATTAGTAAAAATTTCTTGCTGAGAATCAACTATACTAACTTCTACCTCTGCATTCTCTGGTACAGCAATATATCGACTGATAGCAGGAACATTTGGTGCTCCTTTATCATTGGGAAGAAAAGATTCTGCAAAGCTAATTGTTTGCATATCTTCCTCGTTTATATTTTTTGTAATGAGAGAGAATTTTGCCACGGAAAAATTAAGAGAAACATTAGAACTACTTTGGCTAAGTAAACTAATACCATTTTCACCCCAGTTATCATCATAAGAAACAGTTTGATCTTGTGATGCTACTGCCAGGGAACAAGCGAGTAGTAAAGCCAGAAATATATAGAGCAATTTTTTGTTCATTTTGATTCCTTTCGTTTTATTCAAATTTTTTTGATTAAACTCTTTTAATATTAATTTTATGTCAAGTAACAAATATTTTAAATAAAAATTTTAGGAAAAATAAATTGTATAATCAATCCATATTAAAAAGTAAAACTACATTTTTAAAAACTGAAGGCACTGAAATTTTCTCACATTTTTCTGAACAAATCTATCTTCCAATACAGTAATAGGTGAATCCATTTTCTATAGTTTTGTCCGGTTTATACTGATTTCTACCATCAAAGATAATTTTTTGCTTGAGCAGTTTTTTGATTCTATCGAAATTGGGATTTCGGAATTGATGCCATTCTGTAACAAGCAAAAGTCCATCAGCATTATTGATTGCAGAGTATTGATCCGAGGTGTAGATTATATTTTTATTATCACCAAAAATTCTTCTTGCTTCGTCCATTGCTTGCGGATCATAGGCCTGGACACGGGCACCTTTATCAAGTAACTTATTAATAATTATTCTAGAAGGAGCTTCTCTCATATCATCAGTCATGGGTTTGAACGACAGTCCCCAAATGGCAAATACCTTCCCGGTTAGATCCTCTCCAAATTGTTCAACCACTTTATCAACCAGTAGTTCCTTTTGCTTATTATTAACATTTTCTACAGCCTGTAAGATTTTTGAGCTGGTCTTATTTTTCTTAGCAATTCTGATAAGAGCTTTTACATCTTTAGGAAAGCAGGAGCCTCCGTAGCCCACACCCGGATATAAAAATTTATATCCTATGCGTGTGTCCGAACCAATCCCCACTCTTACCTTTTCCACATCGGCATTTACTTTTTCACAAAGCAACGCGATTTCATTCATAAAAGATATTTTTGTGGCTAAGAGAGAATTAGCAGCATACTTAGTCATTTCTGCAGAGCGAATATCCATGAACATTATTCTATCTTGTTGCAAAGTAAAAGAGCGATAAAGTTCATCCATAATTTCTTTGGCTTTTTTACTATCGCTCCCAATTACAACTCTATCCGGTTTCAAAAAATCCTGGATTGCTAAACCTTCTCTTAAAAATTCCGGATTAGAAACAACATCAAATTTATAATTCACACCTCTTCCATCCAATTTTTCTTGAATTGCATTTTTCACTTTGTCAGCAGTGCCGATGGGTACAGTAGATTTATCTACCACAACTTTATAGTCATTTATATACTGTCCAATCTCCTCTGAAACTGCCAGAACATACTGCAAATCAGCAGAGCCATCTTCATCCGGAGGAGTACCAACTGCGATGAATATTATTTGTGCTCCCTCGACTGCCTTTTTAATATCAGCAGTAAAAAATAGGCGTCCGCCCTCCGTATTTATATCAACCATCTCTTTTAAGCCTCTCTCGAAAATTGGCATCTCACCCTGGTTAAGCATATCAATTTTATCTTTATCATTATCCACACAAGTTACATTATGTCCCATATCTGCAATGCAGGTTCCAGAGACCAAGCCCACGTATCCTGTACCTATAACTGCTACTTCCATATTTTATCTCCTTTAATTTGATTTAATTATTCTTTGTATCCTTTAGGATTTTCTTCTTGCCAACGCCAGGTGTCTTTACACATATCTGAAATATCTTTTTTGGCTTGCCAGGATAATTCCTCTTTAGCTTTCGTAGGGTCAGCAAAACATGTTGCAATATCGCCGGCTCTTCTATCAACAAAACTATATGGAATGCTCTTCCCGGAAGCCTCTTCAAAGCTGGAAACCATCTCCAAAACACTATAACCCTCACCTGTACCCAGGTTAAATATTTCAATCCCCTTATTTTCCTTTAATCTGTCCAGTGCCTTCAAATGTCCCAGAGAAAGATCAACCACATGGATGTAATCTCTAACTCCGGTTCCATCTTTAGTAGGATAATCATTACCAAAGATATTTAGTCTAGCCAATTTTCCTACTGCCACCTGTGAGATGTAAGGCATCAGATTATTTGGAATATCATTTGGATCTTCTCCAATAAGTCCGGATCTATGAGCACCTACCGGGTTAAAATATCTTAAAAGAATAATGTTCCAGGTAGAATCTGATTGATGTAAATCCCGCAGAATTTGTTCGATCATCAACTTGGAATGACCATAGGGATTGGTAGGATGAACAGGAAAATCCTCCTTAATCGGCACTTTGTGAGGATCACCATAAACCGTGGCAGATGA
>LSCK01000102.1 GCA_001577135.1 Cloacimonetes bacterium TCS60
TCCTGCTTTAATTCCTTTAATTTTGCCTTAAGATCATCCACCTCTATTGCCATGTGATGGATACCCGCTCCCTTTTTATCCAAAAACTTTGCAATTGGGCTATCGGGTGTAGTAGGTTCAAGCAGTTCTATGCGGCTCTCTCCCAGCTTGATAAAAGCAACTCTTACTTTTTGCTTTTCTACTTCTTCGGTAGAGGAAATTTGAAAACCCATTTTTTCATATGTTGCCATTGCTTCTTTTAAGGAGCGAACAGCTATCCCAACATGTTCAATCCTATTCATATCTATCATGAGCTAATATCCTTTCCGTTTTCATAATCCCTGGCAAGCTGTGCTCCTAACTTAGCAGCTTTGATGTCGAGTTCAATAAATTTTTCTTTTACATTGTTGCCAATAGCTTTTTCCAATTGCTTAAACGAAACCAGCTTTGTGTAAGTACAAATAAAACTAATTGCGATAATATTTGAGACAAGGGAAGTTTTGAATTTATCAATTGCAATTTGGGTAAAGGGGATAGCAATAGTTTCCGCAGAGATAGGATTTATTTTTATGTTTTCCGAATCATAGATTAAAATACCCTCTTGCTTGAGCAACTTGATATACTTATCGGCTGCTTTTTGAGTAAGGCATAGTAAAAGCTCTAGGTGCTCAGCAGCAGGATAATAAATTTCACTGTCTGAAATAATAACGTCAGCTCGGCTGGAACCACCACGAGAAGCTGGACCATAAGCTTGAGACTGAAGCACATTTTTCCCTTCTTTGGAAGCAGCTTCAGCAAGAAGAATGCTGTTCAGGATCAGTCCTTGTCCTCCGCTCCCACTTAACCTGATTTGATATTTCACTTTTTCTCCTGTTTCTCTTTTTTGGCTTTTTCTTTTGTTTCATCGTGTTTTTTTTCTTCAGAACGTTTCTCGCTTTCAGATGAATCTTTTTTCTTATTAAATTGTGCAACAAGTTCATCATATCGTGCTGTAAATTCTTTTCTGTCCTTATCAACAAGAATTCCTCGAACTAATTTTCCCTGTTTCTTTTCAGTATCTAATTTTCTGTATTGCTTAACCGGGATCGTATGTTTTTTTTGCCATTTTAACATTTCTATGGCAGAAGTTTGGTTATTCATTTTACCATAAGAAACAGGGCATTGAGCAATTGTTTCCACAACGGAACAACCCTTTTTATTTAAGGCAGCTTCAAATATCTGTCTGGCTTCTACCGTATGGTAGGCAGTAGTTCTGGCAACGAAACTAGCTCCAGCACTTTCAGCCAAATCACACAAATCGAATTTTGGTTCAATAGAACCATAGGGGGCAGTTGTAGCATAATCACCCAGGGGGGTTGTGGGAGAAGCTTGCCCGCCAGTCATACCATAAATATTATTATTGATGATAATAACCGTCAGATCGATATTCCGTCTCGCTGCATGGATAAGGTGATTACCCCCAATAGCTGCAGCGTCTCCATCACCCGTAATTACAACAACTTTGAGCCGTGGTTCAGAAAATTTTATTCCTGTAGCGAAAGCGATGGCGCGTCCATGAGTTGTATGAAGAGTATTAAAATCCACGTAAACAGGCATTCTGCCCGAACACCCTATTCCGGAGACCATTACAATATCGTCTTTTTTAATACCCGAACTATAAACAGCCCGTAAGAAGTCACCTAAAATGGTACCTATACCACACCCGGGACACCAGACGTGAGGAAATTTTTTATCATGACGAAGATATCTATGTGCTACTTTTTGGGGAATATTTTTCATAATACCTCACTTATTCTTTGTAAAATGTCTTCTGGTGTTATTAAGGTACCGTCATAACGTTGTAATTTAATATATTTGGCATGTTCACCATAGTAGGTAACCCGCTTAACTTCATTGATTAATTGACCTTGATTCATCTCTGCAATTAAGGTCATTTGGGTCGAGGATAGCATTCTTTCTACTTCGTTATCCGGGAAGGGCCAGATGGTTAGTGGTCTGACTAGACCTATTTTTTGATTCTGTTCCCGGGCTCGTATTACTGCTTCTTTAGCAGAACGAGCAACCAGACCTGCAGCAAAAACAGCAACTTCTGCATCATCCATATGAAAAGCCTCTACTTGAATCAAATCATCGAGATTATTTGTTATCTTTTTCTTTAGTTTATCCATCTTTGCTTGTATTTCTTCTTTTTTATTAGTGGGGAAACCTTTTTCATCGTGAGTCAGACCAGTAACATGAAAACGATAACCTTGCCCATAGGAAGCAAGAGGAGAGATGTATTTTGGATTATTTTTAAAGTGCTTGTACCATTCAGGCGGTACAGTGGGATTAATTCTGTTAATTATTTCCAAATCTTTCTTTTTGGGGAGATGCACAGATTCACGCATATGCCCTATCATTTCATCGAGAAACAGAAAAACTGGAGTACGATATTTTTCAGCCAGATTGAAGGCACGAATTGTTAATTCATAAGCTTCCTGGACTGAATCCGGATATAAAGTAATACTGGGATGATCGCCGTGAGTTCCCCAGCGGGCTTGCATAAGATCACCCTGAGAAGGTTTTGTGGGCAAGCCAGTACTCGGTCCTCCTCTTTGTACATTTACAACAACGCAAGGAACTTCAGTCATCATACCATAGCCAATATTTTCTTGCATTAAAGAAAAACCCGGACCGCTGGTAGCTGTCATCGACTTTTTGCCCGTAAGACTAGCTCCAATAATGCTAGCCATACTTGATAATTCATCTTCCATTTGAATAAATTTATTGCCTGATTTTGGCATTTCTTGGGAAAGAATCTCAGCAATCTCAGAAGAGGGAGTAATCGGATAGCCACCGAAAAATTCGAGACCTGCATCTAAAGCCCCCAGCGCAACCGCTTCATTACCCTGTAACAAAACTGGTTTATCTCTATCTATATTAGCCCTATCGGTTGACATTTTTTCTCCTTTCTTTATCAGAAGCGCCTGTGATAGCAAAATCGGGACATATCCGATCACAAATTTCGCAGTGAATACACTTTTCCATATTTTTTACATACGGAGCACCATCCGGTTTTCTGCCTAAAGTGTCTGTGGGACAAAACTCAACACAAATCCCACATTTTTTACACCACTCGTAATAAATTATAACAGGACTTTCTTGATAATCTCCGGGGTCTTTGACAGGAGTTCCTTTAACTTTTGTTTTGTCAGGACTATCGGTTTCTTTAATTATTTTTCCTTCATTTTTCTTTTTCATAATTACTTCCTCGAAAAACAACTATTATTCTTGTCAAACATTATCCATATTTTTTATCAAAATTTAACCAACCTGTCAATAAAACTATTATTTACTGTAATAAACATAAATTAGCCTATGTTATTTAAATACTTCTTAACACAGCTATAATCCTTTTAATCTATTTTTACAATAGAATTTAAGTCAATAAAATAACTAATTTAATCATAATGCAAACATAATTTTACTTAAGTAATACGATAAAATATTAAGTATTAAAAGAAGTAAGGTTTTATTTTATTTTTAAAAAAATATATAAGATTGTTTACAAAAATAATTAATCATTGATAAATTGGTAGCCAAAATAGTTCAGTCAACAAACAAAACAATGACACAAAAAACGAAAGGAGTATGATGAAAAAAGCAATACTTATTATTTTCTTTGCATCTTGTCTTGTTGGCAACCTCTACTCTAGCGGCTTCCAGATTAATGAACAAGGTGCAAGGGCTATGGCAATGGGAGGTGCGTTTACGGCGTTAGCAGACGACCCTTCTGCATTGTATTTCAACCCAGCAGGTATCACGCAACTAAACGGTACCCAGATGATGACCGGTGTGACTCTTATTTCACCCAAGAGTTCCTTCCGGGGTGTTAGTCCTGCCATTACAGAATATGATATGAAAGAACTATTGTTTAATCCTATTAACTTCTATCTGACCCATAGTTTGAACGATAAAATGAGCCTTGGATTAGCTTTAAATAATCCATTTGGGCTGGGTACGGAATGGGATGAAGATTGGATTGGAAGATATATTGCTGGTAAAACTGATATTGCCACATTTTTCCTAACCTCTGCTTTTGCCTATGATATCACTCAAAATCTTTCTATCAGTGCCGGACCTGTTTTTGCTTTCGGTGATGTTGA
>LSCK01000103.1 GCA_001577135.1 Cloacimonetes bacterium TCS60
TGGTCTTAAAAATTGTCAACCATGGCTCGTTTAAATATTCCTCAAACCTGTTAGCATAAACCTTGAATATTGGATTTTGTGTGATGTAGTATAAGCTCCTGAGCTGGGGAATATGTACGTTACGATGGTAATTATAGGAGGAGCAGTCGTGGTAATATAGATCGTAAGCAGACCAATATCCCAGATCGTATTTTTCCAAATTTTCTGAAAGTGTTTCAACTCCCCTTGCGAAATAATGCCTGGCTTTAGGAGAATCAGTTATTCTATAAAAATCATAAATTCCGAACAAAGCGTAGATCATACCATTCAGAACATAGGCTGGTGGCTCAGCCGGGAATTCCAAATACCAATAATTGCCATCTTCATCGATATCCATAACGCCATCCTGCTTGTAGGATAGATTAAAAGAGTTGAGCACCATCTCTGCAATTTTAAGATATCTGCTATTTCCGGATTCCTGATAGGCTCTACATAAAACAGAAAGCCCGTATCCCTGAGCATAAGCCGAAGGCCAACCAAATCCCAGATTGTATTTCTTAAAAGTAACTTCCTCGTTTTTCCAGACAGCCACTGAATCCACAGGGCTACTCAAGTTTTCTATCATCCAATTTACATGCGCCCAAAAAATTTTGAGATAATCTTCGTTCTCGGTTTCTTCGTAAGCGCTGTAACAAAGTAGAGCAGAGGACGAAAAATTATTCGTTAAATATTTTATGGATTTTTGTGGCTGCTTGAGAATTAAAGTGTTATGTGATCTATGCGAAAAGTCGACCACGCTCACAGAATCGACACAGTTGTCCAAAATAGATCCGATCTCCGGCTTCTCTTTGGGTTCAATATAGTAGAATTTCAATTCTTTCGGGTTGTTGGTTTCCCAGTCCGACGTGGGTACGAGTACCTCTTTATTTTTGTAGCTCCCGGCAAAATTGGGGAAGATAAAAAAGATGTAGAGTAGATATGTTGCTATCAGAAAAACTAGTATTGCCCTTTTTCTTTTTTTTTGCATAATGGTTTCGTAAATTATCCAAACAACAGAAAAACTGTTAGGTTGTTCTGAGGTTCATGCTAAACTAAATCAGAAACCGAACTAGCTATACCTCTTGAGAATCGTATTTGCGGGTAACAACAGAAGATAAAAATTCATCCAGCTCAACCTGGGGTGCTTTTTTGACAATTAAATTGATCGCGGCAATGATGTCGGTTATGCCCCGTGGGATCTTAAGCTGTTTTTGCTCCCTCTCTTCTAAATATGTAAGTACGATCACCTTGCGTGGTTTCAGGCGGAACTCCAGTTTTTTTATCTTATCATAAAAGACCTTGTTGGATCTACGTAGAACGTAATTGAGCTGCAGAAATTTTTCAAAAAATAGTATAGAATTTGTTGTGAATAAATTTTTGTATAATACTCGTGCCGAGAGTAAAATTACAATAAAAGGAGCTAATTTTTGGAACCAACGGTTGGAAGCAGACAAGGCAAAGAAAATATAATAAATTGCCCAGGCAAAAGCTAAACCAGCCAGAATGATAGTGAGAGTTCTTAAGAAAAGAGGGAATTTAAATTTTGCTTCGTATTGTTTCATCTACTTGTCATTCTCCAATTTTTGTATATGCTCCTTAACATAATTTATGAATTTTTTCAACACTTTGTTGTAAGTGAAAGAAGATAATTTCTAGGTCAATTTCTGGGTCGTGGGCATTTTTTGCTGCAATATTAAAATCCCCCTCTGCTTTTTTCAAAAATATTTCATATTGTTTTAATCTATTCATAAAGTACAATTCCTTCTTTATCAATATCTTTAAAAATCGAACCACTCTCTTTTCTATAGAAATTATAGTCTTCAGAGGTAATTAATAAAATATCTTTTGGAATCCGTATATTACGCAACAATTCTCTTACCTTCTTGGTCTCTTTTATCTTTGATTTTACTTTTTTCTTAATTATTAATAAATCGATATCACTATCTTTGGTTGTGGTTCCATTAGCATACGAGCCAAATAATATAATTTTTTCAGGATGCTCGTTTTTAACAATAGTATTAACTACTTTATCGATTAGCTCATTTGAAAAATAGTTGCTTTGTGAAGATGCACGCTTACTGCTTTTTACCATCATGTTCCTTTAATCGATTCACAATCTTCTTCACATCTTGGCTTCTATCTTTCTTGCAAATCAGTAAACCCTCTTCAGTGTTCACAATTACTGCATCTTCTATGCCAATCAGCGCTACCGGTTTCTCTTTGTCAGTAGAAAGAACATAATTGTCGTTTGAATCGATTGTGAGAGAATTTGCATCAATAAAATTATTATCCTTATCACGGTTCTGCTTCATCTCATCCAGAGCTTGCCAGCTGCCAATATCATTCCAGGCAATATCCACAGGAATAACAGCTGCGTTCTCTGATTTCTCCATTATACCGATATCCACAGGAACTTTTTGCAGATTCCTGTAAATTTCACCTACTTTATCAGAATCTTTATTCCAATAATTTTTTATCTCCTGCAGGTCATGGTACAGGGTGGGCATCTGCTTTTGAAATGCCTCTAGAATGGAATCCAATCTCCACATAAACATGCCGCTGTTCCAGACAAAATTACCTGTTTCCAAAAATTTCCGTGCAGTTCCCAGATCAGGTTTCTCTTTAAACTGTTTCACCTTAAACACGGGAAATTTCTCCTGGTTGATATTTTTACCAAATTCAATATAACCATACCCCGTAGCAGGATAGGTAGGTTCTATGCCAAAGGTAAGGAGATTTTTGTTCTCTCTGGCAAAATTAGCTGAAAATGAAACAATATTGCGAAAAAGGTTTTCTTTACCAATATGATGGTCTGCAGCCAGGACCAGCATCGTTTCCTCTTCCTCATATTTTTCAGATAGCAAAAAAGCGGAAAGTCCAATGCAGGGAGCAGTGTTTCTGCCGTAGGGTTCTGAAATTACATTTTCCTGGGGTAATTCTGGCAGATGCTCCACTACTAATTTTTTTTGTTGGATATTTGTGACAATATAAATATCTTCATAATCAATTATAGGTAAAATTCTATTAACAGTCTCCTGGATCATGGAATTGTCGCCTAAGATATTCAAAAACTGTTTGGGGCTCGCCGGGGTACTGAGGGGCCAGAACCTGGTGCCAATTCCGCCGGCCATAATTAAAGCTATCATCTGTTTCCCTGCCCCATCTGCTTTCTCTGGTCAATAACTTCTACATCGGTTGGGATCTCCAAATGGAAGATGGAATCGGGGATAGCTATATTGACCTGTTGCTCTCTAAAATCAAACAGAACCTCATTGTTGTATCTATCTTTGTAGAAGAATCTGTGAATCAAAGAGTCCTGATTGGAAAAGGTGATTTTTATCTGCTTGAGATCGTCAATTGCCTTTTTCGCTTTGAAGGTAAAAGTAGTGACCTCTGCCTGGGGTTGATAGCTTTGATACTGGCAGAAGTGGAGATATTCCTCTGTGAGAAATTGGGGAGAGAGAAAATATTGCCAAAAACTAGCATCACTGCCCAATAGCTTTTTTCTTTTGGGGAAATAGAAAACAAGTTCATCTTCTGTCCCCACCATATATTGATGTTCCGGCTCTTTATGCTCCAAAAGAATATTCTCGCCTCTGGTGTATAAAACGCCTTGTGATGTGTTTACAATTTCTTGCTTAGGCCAGTAATTCTTTTGGGTGAATTCTGCTTTAAAGGAGCTTATTTTAGAATTTCTCTGTAAAAATTTCTGTAAAACAGCTTGACCATCTGCCTGCAGTAAAGAGCTGACAAGTAGAAAAAAAAACAAATAGCAAGATAAAATTTTTTTCATATGATCTCGCTTAATTGATGATCTCTATGGATTCGATAATGACATCGTCCTGAGGCCAGTCTTTCATACCATATTTGGCATTCACATCTGTAGGTACTTGTTTAATTTCATCAACTACGTCCATACCATCGATAACTTTACCAAATACAGCATAACCATATTTTCTACCCTCTCCTTTGTGGTCCAGGAAAAAGTTGTTTTTTACATTAATAAAAAATTGGGAGGTAGCTGAATTTATTTGATTTGTACGAGCCATAGCAATTGTGCCTTTTACATTACTTAAGCCGTTTTTTGCTTCGTTTTTAATTGGATCGTGAGTAGGATTTTTGCGGTTACCTTCAACATCAAAACCACCACCCTGTATCATAAAATTGGGTATGATCCTATGAAAAACCAAACTATCATAAAAACTTTCGTTAGCGTATTTCATAAAATTTTTAACTGATATCGGTGCTTTCTCTTTGAATAACTCAACTCGGATATCACCAAAATTGGTTTGTATTAATGCTTCGGGATTGTTGTTTTTATTCAACTTTTCTCCTTGTTTTATAGCTTTTTCGCTTTTGACAGCAGGTTTATGGGATTTCTCTGTTTTTGCTTGTTGGGCAATGACAATAGAGGTGATCACTAAACTCAGGACAGTTATTAAAAATAATGTTCTTAGACCTGAGAATAATGAGTTACTTTTAAAATTAAACATTGCATCTCCTTAAATTATTATTAATTTTTTCCAAATCTTACTAAACCTGAGTTTTTGTCAAATTTTACATAATTTCCAG
>LSCK01000104.1 GCA_001577135.1 Cloacimonetes bacterium TCS60
TATCATTTAAATCCGGAATTCTATTAACAAATGAGCCTCTACCCACTTTAACACTTTTTCCACATTCATTACAGAATTCCATAATCTTTGGATCTTCCATAATAATGTCCTTAATCATTTATTCAGTAAAAAAGTTAGTATTTTATTATCTATGTCAAGCAATTAGAATTATTTATTTTTCTTCACAAAACCTGAATCTCTGTACCGGTTTCCCTTTTTATAACAGACAACTTTTTATCATCCAGTGTAATCTGGTCAGAATTGAACATATTTTTAGGGAGCAATATTAAATCTCCTTTGTTGTCCTCTTTAATCGCTTCTATTACATCGCTTGCAGAAAGAAGGCCAGAAACAGTAACTTCTTCTCCTAAATATTTATTTTTTACTTTTACAACATAAACAGAGATATCATAAAATTTACTAACTTTTTCTGCAAACTTTTTAATAATGGGATAAGCCAGGTTCGCTGTTATCAACGTTATAGAATTTGTAGTATCTCTCACATCGATCTCATCAATAATACCATCAGCATTATTAACAAACTGCCGCACCATACCGATACCATTTTCTAACTGGGCATATCCTTCGTAATAGTGAGCATCAGGTATGGATTTGTTTGCTAAAAGGTAGAACTCATCTGCAAGTTGTACGATTCCACTTCCATGTTTTTGTAAAAATTCCTCACGGTATTTATTAGCCAATTTGATAATCTCCCTACAATCTTCTGCTTTATAAGTATTGATTTTAGGTAGATTAGCTCTGAATTTTGTCAATCCTACCGGAACAATACCAATACTGTTTACTTGAGGATATAACTTTTCTAGATCCTGAATAGTTTTTTCTAAATTTTTCCCGTCATTATAACCAGGGACAAGAACAATCTGAGTGTGAATCATAATATCATTTTCAGCTAGGAATTGTAATCTTTCCATTATTGAAAATTTTCTCTTGTAGCGCATCAATTTTTTTCTTAATTCATCATCTGTGGAATGAACAGAGATATATAAGGGAGATAGTTTTTGTTCTATTATACGCTTATAATCATTTTGTGATAAGTTAACCAGAGTAATAAAGTTACCCATTAAAAAGGAAAAACGGTAATCATCGTCCTTAACTTCCAGGGAGGGTCTCGACTCAGGGTGCATTTGGTCAATAAAGCAAAATATGCAGTTACAGGCACAATTTCGAAATTTCATGGGGTAAAATTCCAACCCTAGATCCTGATAAAAATCTTTTTCCAGCTCGATTGTATGAAGCTTGTTCTTACGTTTTAGTTTTAAACTCAATTTGCTTTCACTAGCATAAAATGTATAATCGAGCTTATCCTTGATTAAATTTCCATTGATAGAAATTAGCAAGTCCCCTGGTTTAATGTTTTCTGTATCAAGTAAGGATGCTTCTTTTATCTGTTTAATTTTAATAGACATGAGACATGAAGGATAAAAAAAAGCGGGAAGTTAAATTCCCGCTTAATATTTATAGAGAAGCAACTAGAATTTATATTTTTTTATTATGACTTTTTGTGCTGCTGCAATGCCAGAGCCAATTTTGAAATCCCAGCCTAATTCTTTAAGAACAATTTCAAGACTGGCAATTACAGAAATAACATCGAATGCTTCAATATAGCCCATGTGCGCAATGCGAATTATTTTTCCTTTAACGTGTTTTTGACCACCAGCAATTGTGAAGCCATATTTATCTCTCATCAATTTTACTAATTTTTTTCCATCCACAGTATCTGGGATTTTAATAGCAGTTTCAACGTCGCATGGTTCTTTAGCAAAAAGATCTAAGCCAAGAGCTTTAGCAGCATTTTGAGTAGCTTCAGCTAAAACTTTATAGCGTTTGAAACGATTTTCGATCCCATCTGATTTTATCTTTTCCAGAAATTTTAATAGTCCTTTAACATGAAGCACGGAACCGGTAAATGGGTCCTTGTGGTCTCCAACTAATTTTTTCTTGTATGTGAGCCAATCGAAATAATAATGGGGTTGTTTGCATTTCTCAACCATTTTCCAGGCTTTTTCACTCACAGCAGCATAAGCATGTCCGGGAGGAAGCATAAGGCCTTTTTGAGATCCTGCAACGCAAATATCTACATTCCATTTATCCATATAGAATTTCTGTCCTCCTAAACCTGATATGGCATCAACAACAAACAGGGCATCGGTTTTTTTGATGATATCACCCATCTCTTTTATTGGCATTACAACGCCAGCAGAGGTTTCGGTAAGTTGTGTATAAACTGCTTTAATATCGGGATTTTCTTGGAGTATTTCAGCAATTTCCTGCGGATCACAGACTTCACCCCATTCCACATTCAGGTAAATTGGTTTAGCTTGAAAGCTTTCTGCAATTTCGCCCCACCGTTCAGCAAATTTTCCATTTGTAATGATTAATGCTTTGTCGTTTGGATTTAGAACATTAGATACTGCTCCTTCCATAGCTCCGGTTCCGGAAGATGTAAAAATGAGTACATCGTGGTCAGTTTGGAAGACATATTTCAATCCTTCCATTGCTTCACCAACTTTTTCAATAAATTGTGGCGTTCTGTGATGAACCATCGGTTCTGCCATAGTTAGAAGAATGTCTTCTGGTACAGGAGTTGGGCCTGGAGACATTAAATATTTTTTCATAATTTTCTCCTTATTTTTTTTCTAATTATTTGTATATAATTCTATGATTTTTTCAAACCAGGATACAGATTTTTCCATATCTTCAATTTTTATATTTTCAGCTTTAGAATGAACATCATTCATCCCAACGCCAAGAACTGGAGTAACAATATCATGTTCATAAAGAATGTTTGCATCGCTTCCTCCACCACCAACATCGAGACTGAACTCCACATCAGCTTCTTTGGCACTGTCCTTTGCAAGTTGAACGATTTCTGTTTCGTTATCAATATAAATGTTTGAAAAAGCTCTTTCAAATTCATATTCAGCTCTAGCTGTAATTAACTCAGAATTGACCTTTACTTTAAATTCTTGAGCAACTTGCTCGAAGATATCGCTGATTAAATTTTTAGTTTCTTTCAGCGTATCCATATTATGACTTCTAATTTCACCTTTGATGGTTGCCTTGGGAGCAACAATATTATGAGCCAAGCCACCATTTATGGTTCCGGTATTGATGGTAGTTTCATGATCAATTCTTCCCTGGGGCATTCTTTCCAGAGCTTCAGCTGCAACCTTGATGGCATTTATTCCTTTGCTGGGATCAATTCCCGCATGAGCCTCTTTTCCATAAAAAGTAACTTTCCACTTATCTAATGCAGGAGCTCTGGTCGTTATAGAGCCAGCATGGGAGCTATCTAAGGAAAATCCTTTGGTAGAAT
>LSCK01000105.1 GCA_001577135.1 Cloacimonetes bacterium TCS60
TGTTCAATAAGATTGATTTGGAAAATTGTACAAATGATCATGTGAAAACCACATATTCCATAGTTGCTTTACATTTAAATATGGATTTAGATTTTATTGAAGAGGTCTTAATCTCCCGTGAAAAACCTTTCCGCTCTCACAATATTTTTATCGGCAACTGGTTTGTTGAGCAAGGTAAAACCAGGAAAGCAATCCCATATTTCCAAAAAGCACGGGAGAATGAGCCTGAGAGCAAGTTTGCTTTTACTTTATTAGCGGATGCCTATAAAAAATTAGATAACGTTGAAAAGGAGATTGAAATTCTGCAAGCAGCTGTTGCAAAGTATCCCCAAGATGCTCAAATGTTAAATTGGCTGGGTTATACCTATGCAGAAAATGAGACAAATTTGGATGAAGCGATTAAAATATTACAAAAAGCGGTCAAACTAGATTCAGGTAATGTTTATATCTGGGATAGTCTTGCCTGGGCTTATTACCAGAAGTCAAATTATAACAAGGCTTTAAAGAGTATGCAACCCGTGCTGAAGTCGAAGGTTCAAGATAGTGTTGTAAGCTATCATCTGGGAAATATCTTTTGGAAATTAGGTCAGAAGGAAAAGGCAATCAAGCATTGGAAAGCAGCCAAACAGGTTGCAAATAACGAAGAAGCAACAAAAGAAGCACAATTGATGTTAGAAAAAATTGAAGCAACAGATTAGGTAACATATATGAAAATAATAATTTTAAGTAAAAACTCTTATAATGTTTGGAGAAAATTATGAAAAAAAGAAAAAAAGCATCATCATTAGGTAAAATTAATATTATATTCATGGCTCTAGCGATTTTGTTTTTAGTGGTTGGCTACATTATTGTGAATTCTGCCACAAATTTTGGAACGATCTTACTGATTGTTGGATATCTGGTATTAATCCCTTTAGCTCTATTACTAAAACCGAATAAAAGTAAAGAATAAACCTGCAATTCATGAAAAAAAAATTTATTTTTTATCTGTTTCTAATTTTTACCATTGTACCTTTATTGGAACTGGCGCTTCTCATCAAAGTGGGTTCATTCCTGGGTTTTTGGCGGATAATAGCAATTATAATCATTACTGGTCTGGGAGGTGCATATCTTGCCAGACAACAGGGTTTTTGGGTTATTGGTGCCATTAAACTGGATGTTAGAGAGGGACGTTTCCCGGCAGAAAAATTGTTTGACGGGGCTTTTATACTGGTTGGTGCTACTCTATTGATCACACCCGGTTTAATCACCGATTTTTTTGGCTTGAGTTGCCTTTTTCCTTCCATACGTGGAATATGGAAAAATATTTTGAAAAAACAAATAAAAAGAAAATATTTTTACGAAGATTTCTGAATTATTCCACCACCAATTACATAATCATTGTCATAAAATACTGCTGATTGTCCGGGGGTAATTCCTTTTTGGGGTTGTGAAAATTCTACTTTTATACCTTCTGCTTTAGGAAAAACAGTACAATCACACGCTTTAGAATTATACCTTATTTGAACTTTAGCTTTTATGGGCTTTGCTAACTTATCAAATTTTATCCAATTACAGTTTTCGGCATATAAAAATTTTTTGTATAAGGAGGACTCTGGTCCAACTACGATCTCATTTGAGCTCTTTTTGATCTCATTCACATAGAGAGGATGAGGTGCAGAAATCCCCAACCCACGCCTCTGACCGATTGTATAAAATGGAATACCTTTATGCTCTCCTAAAATGTTACCATCTTCATCAATAATATTACCAGTATGGATAGCCTCGGGCACTCTTTCTTTGAGAAAATAATTGTAGTCATTATCCGGGATAAAACAAATATCCTGACTTTCTTCTTTTTGTTCAATATTCAGGTGATGTTCATTCAGCTTCTGTACAATTTCAGATTTTGTATAATTTCCCAGAGGTAAAACTGTTTTTGACAGTTCATTTTGATTCAACCTCCAAAGAAAATAGGATTGATCTTTTTTGGTATCTTCACCTCTTTTTATTAGATATCTCTGAAATTCTTTATTAAATTCAACTTCTGCATAATGTCCGGTAGCAATTTTTGTTGCTCCGAAATCCTTGATTTTATCTAATAAAAATTCCCACTTAATTTTTTTATTACAGATAACACATGGATTAGGAGTTATTCCATCAATATAATTTTGGATAAAATCATTAATTATAACATTTTCAAAAACTTCTTTTACATCAATAAGGTAATGCGGAACAGATAACTGCTTACATATTTTTTTTACATCGTCAAAATTTTGATTCTGAATCTTTTTGTGGGCAGGATGTTGGTGACAATACATTTTCAATGTAATACCGATAACATCATATCCCATTTCCTGCAGGATGACTGCTGCAAAAGTACTGTCAATACCACCACTCATTGCGACAGCAATTTTATTATTTTTCATGACATTTACCTTGTTAGACTTATCAATTGAACAAAATGTAAATTTTTATCATATAAATTATTTATAACAAAACTCATTCCAGATCATATTTACGTAATTTTCTTCTTAAAGTATTCCTATGGATACCAAGTATTTTTGCAGCTTTCACCTGATTGCCATCACATTTTTTTATGATTTTTTTTATATGTTTTTTTTCCATAGTTTCTAATTTTTTAGGATTATTTAAATCAGAATTTTTGTCCACACTTTTATTTATCTCCTCCGGAAGTTCTGATTCTGTGATAATATCTTTACTCGCCAAAGCTGTTATACGGCGGATAACATTTCGCAATTCTCTTATATTGCCAGGCCAATCAAAACTTATTAATTTATCAATGGCTTTATCAGTAATGTTGAATTTGTTTTTTTCATGACCTGAATTGAGATAATATTGTATCAATTTTGGTATATCAGCTTTACGCTCGCGTAATGGAGGCAAATGAATTGGTATTACATTTAAACGATAAAATAAATCTTTTCTAAAATTACCTTCTTTGATAGAAGTTTTAAGATTTTGATTTGTTGCAGATATCAGTCTTACATCTACTTTTTTGGTTTCAGGACTACCAACTGGCTGAAATTCCATATTCTCCAAAGCTCTCAATAATTTTACCTGTATAGACAAAGGAATGTCACCAATTTCATCTAAAAATAAAGTTCCTTTATCAGCTAGTTCAAAGCGACCGATTTTATTGCTGGTAGCTCCTGTAAAGGCACCCTTTGTGTGTCCAAAGAGTTCACTTTCAATAAGGTTTTCGGGAATAGCTGCACAATTAACAGCTACAAAATTATTATTCTTTCTTGGGCCTAATTTATGAATAATCTTCGCTATTACCTCCTTTCCTGTTCCACTTTCTCCCGTTAAAAGCACTGTTACATCAGTATGAGCAATTTTGTTAGTTGTTTTTAAAATTTTAGTCATGGCTTCACTGTGGAAAACATAATCCTGATCGAATTCTTCTTGTTTCAACCTTTTTATCGTTTGTTGTTTAGTGTCGCGAGTCGTTAAGAAACGCTTTGCATTATTTACTTTTCTTAAAAGATATTTCAAATTTATAGGCTTTTCTATGTAATCAAAAGCGCCAATTTTAATCATCTCGACTGCATCTATTATACTGCTGTAAGCTGTAATTATTATAAAAGGGGTATTGGGATTTATCAAAAGAATTTTTTTTAGTACATCTTTACCTGTAAGACCTGGCATGCGATAATCTGAAATTACTATTTCTATGTTGTGTTCATTAAAAGTTTTTATTCCTTCTTCTCCATTAGAAGCTGAGAAAACTTTAAATCCATTATCTTTAAAAAATTTTGAGAGAATTTTTAGTTGATTTTTATCGTCTTCAATTATTAAAATTTTCATAAGTT
>LSCK01000106.1 GCA_001577135.1 Cloacimonetes bacterium TCS60
GTAAAAGAAGCTCATTATGAAGCAGGAAGACCTGATACCTATGAAAAAAACAGTGTATTTTTCCTGACTACTGCTCAATTTGCTTTTGTATCTGGGGTTAATGGAGTTATGATTAGAGAGCAAACAGCTACCAATTTTTATATGGGAATGTTCTTCGCCGAATCTCTGTTGATGACTGAAACTGGTAATATGACAGGGGCTATTCAGATAGCAGGAACAGATGCGATTACTCAGTTGCCTTTCTTTATTACAACCTGTGATTATACTCTCATTGGGGAAGAATTGTATGCTGCCAGTGCTTATCTATCCAAACAACCAATGATATTGGGTACTCTAAAGGCTCAAGATTATATGAAATTCCTTATTGTGGTCAGTGTTGTTATTGGTACAATTTTGTCAACTTTGAAACTTACATTTTTTATGAAATGGTTCCCCGCTAAATAAATAAAGGAGAAAATTTATGAAGAGAACTATACCACTATTAATCGTAATTATTTTAGGAATGATGTTCGTTATGCATACTTTCGTTCCCCATAAAGTTTCCCAGGATTTCTACGATTGGTTTCAGAAATGGATTAAAGTTATTACATCTTTTGCTATTGTTCTCGGTGTTGGAAGCTTGTTGATGGTTCACTATAGTAAAATCAAACGTAAAGCACCTGCCTGGGGATATAGCTGGGTAACAATTGCCGCTCTTGTCGGAACCAGTGCTGTTGGTTTCATCTGGGGTATTGATGAAGGTACTCCTTATATGTGGATATTTGAGAATGTGAATGCGCCCCTTGGTGCTACTATGTTTTCATTATTAGCATTCTATATGGCTTCAGCAGCCTACAAAGCTTTCCGGGCTCGTTCTATGGAAGCAACTTTGCTTTTAATAGCAGCAATAATCGTGATGCTGGGACGCGTTTCTATCGGTAATGCTATTACTCACTGGATCCCGGATATTACTCAATGGATTCTGAATGTTCCTAATCTAGCTGCAAAAAGAGCTATCAAACTCGGGGTTGGACTTGGTATGACTGCAACATCGTTGAAAATCATTCTGGGAATAGAGAGAACATATTTGGGTGGAGGTAAATAATGAAATTTACTGATTACATTCAAAAAATCGATAGAAGATATATATTTATTGTTCTCGCTATTGCCGTTATTGTTCCTCTTTTATTTCCACTAGGACTTCCTACATTTACTACACCTCCTGTGAGAAATCTCTATAAACATATTGATGAAGCAGCAGGTGAAGATGATAAAGCAGTATTCATGGATTTTGCTCAAAGTCCCTCAACTCTCCCTGAACTTTATCCTATGGATCTAGCTGTTTTACGACATTGCTTTTTGAGAGATATAAAGGTATTTACTATTTCGTATTATCCCCAGGGAGCTGCCATTATGCAGATGGCTTTATCAGAAGTCAAAGAGGCATTCCCTGATGTGAGACCAGATTATGACTATTGTAACTTTGGTTATAGAAGTTGGGCTTTAAGAGTTCCAATTACTCTGGGTATAGGTGATAATATTGCCGAAGCAGTTGAAACAAATAGCGCTGGAAGAAGGCTAGAAAATTTACCCATTATGGGAAAAATTAAAAATTATGACAATATTCAAGTTTGCATAGAAATTTCTGGTGCTTCTCCGGGTTACCTTTATATTAATTATGCACGAGCAAGATATGGAGTTGATGTAGCAATAGGTGTAACTGCTGTCTCTGCGGCTGATAACTATCCCTATTTGCAAACCGGGCAATTGATAGGATTGTTGGGTGGCTTAAAAGGAGCTGCTGAATATGAGGAGCTAGTTGAGACCTTTGCTGTTAATGGAATCCCATATTCAGAGAAAAAGGCACAAAACCTTTCCTGGCGTCAACAGCAATTTGAACTTTCGGAAGTACCTTATAAATTCAAACGAGCTAGAATTGGGATGGATGCCCAAGCTGTGGCTCATGTTCTAATAATTCTATTTATCATTATTGGTAATGTTGGTTACTTTATAGAAAAACGGCAAGAAAAAAAGAAGTTTATTAAATAAGGAGTTATAAAATGATGGAAACTATTGGAATTTGGCTAGCTGCTTTCTTAACTTTATCAATGTTCTCTTTCTTATATAAAGATAATCCATTCTATAAATTTGCAGAACATCTATTTATCGGAGCATCATTGGGATATGGTATTCCTTATACCTTCTTTAATGTTTTTATCCCTTATGCCTACAATCCTTTATTTTTGAAACATGAATATATATTAATAATTCCATTCTTAATAGGTATAGGATACTGGTTTAGATTTTCAAATAACCTGAGCTGGCTCAGTAGATATCCCATAGCTTTTGGTTTGGGTATTGTGGGAATGGGTGTACCTATGTCTATACATGCGCAGATTTTGGTGCAAATGAGAACGATGATGCTCCCTCTGACAAATATAAATTTAATTCTTATCTTTATCGGTACAGTTAGTATATTACTATATTTCTTCTTTTCTAAAGCTCACAAAGGTGTGTATGGAAAGTTTACTTCCATAGGTATATGGTTTATGATGATCGGTTTCGGAGCATCTTTCGGATATACTGTTATGGCTCGTCTTTCACTCTTAATTGGAAGATTACAATTTCTGCTTAGTGACTGGCTTGGCTTGATAAATTAATTATACACGTTAATTTGATTAACTAGCACAAGGGTATAATATTATACCTTTGTGCTTTTTTTAACATAAAATGAAAAAGAAAACTATAAAAATAATTGTTGTTATTTTATTGGTAGGGATTGCCCTTTATCGATTAAGTAACCAGCGACCAAAACTTCATCATAAATCCGAAATAGCAATGGGTACGCTCGTTTCTATTGATATTATAGATAAAAATTATTCACCCGAAATTATGGATTCTGCTTTTTCAATAATTCACAAAAATGATAGCATATTTTCCATATCTAATCCCCGCAGCGAGGTAAGAAGGATTAATAATCACACAAAAGAGAGCATAAAAATATCATCCTCCTTAAAAAATTTAATTCTAGCTTCAAACACAATTAGTGAACAAACAAAAGGCAATTTTGATATTACTACAGGGATTCTTATCGATGAATACGACTTTACTAATGAATCGATACCTGATGCAGAAACCATTAGAAATAAACTCAAACATATAAACTTCAAGAGTTTAAATATTAAAGGCAACAAACTTGAAAAATCCGATAGTGCCGTAAAA
>LSCK01000107.1 GCA_001577135.1 Cloacimonetes bacterium TCS60
TATTGCAACTGACTTAAAATAAATGCTAAAAAGGAGAATCAAATGAATGTAACAAACAAAAGAATGAGAGACTTTTCATTCACTTCAGAATCCGTAACAGAAGGACACCCAGACAAAGTATGCGATCAGATATCTGATGCAATATTAGATGCCTATTTAGAGCAAGATCCTTATTCCAGGTGTGCCGTTGAATGTTTGGCAACAAAAGATCAATTAGTGATAGCAGGTGAAGTTTCATCTGATGGTAAAGTAAACCACGAAGAACTTGCACGAAATGTTATGACCGATATCGGATACAATGACGCGGTACTTGGTTTTTATTCGGGGAGTCGAGTGTTGGATCTTATCCATAAACAAGCACCTCAGTTAAATGCTATTGAGGGAGCAGGTGATCAGGGATTTGTGTTCGGTTATGCCTGTAATCAAACTAAGGAATTAATGCCCTTACCAATTGTTTTAGCTCATAAACTAACAAAAAGATTGGCGGAAGTCAGGAAGCAAAACATCATAGAAGGTCTATTCCCGGATGGAAAGTCACAAGTTACCATTAGATACAAGAAGAACAAACCTGTTTCGATTGAAAGGATAATCATATCCTCCCATCACGATGAAAGGTATCGAGGATCAGATTTTAAAGTCTTGAAGGATCTGATTTATAAAGAAGTAATTCTCAAAGCAATTCCTAATAATTTATTTACTAAAAACACAAAGATATCTGTTAATCCAAACGGAACTTGGTTTGAGTGCGGGGGGCTTGCAGCCGACACCGGCTTAACAGGCAGGAAAATCATTGCAGATACTTACGGAGGATGGGCACATCACGGTGGAGGAGCCTTTTCTGGTAAGGATGCAACTAAAGTAGATAGATCAGGTGCATATTTAGCCAGATATCTTGCCAAGACAATTGTTGAATTGGCTTATGCAAGTGAATGTGAGATACAACTTGGATTTGAAATAAAAAATAATAAAATTATCTCAACTAATATAAACACATTTGGAAGAGAAAATAAAACTAATCAGATAAGTGGACAGAAATTATATCCAGATGATTGGCTAAATAATATCCAAAGAACAATTCCTGAAATTATCGATTTCCTGGAACTCAGGAAACCAATATTCCGAGATCTCTGTAATTACGGACATTTCGGTAAAAAAGGATACAGGTGGGAGTAGAATTATGAAGTATAGAAAAGGTATGTTAATCTATATTCTTGAAAAAAATAAGATAGGCATTGTTAAGGCTATTTAAAGGAGTCAGTGTAACAAACAACAGTCGGGATTTGTGCCATATTGCAACCGACTAAAATAAAATGCTAAAAAGGAGGGCATAATGCCAAAAAAGCTTACAAGTAGATTGGGAATTTATGGAATAGCATCATTAGATGCCGCTATACTTGCTTCACTTGCTTCAAATGCCACAACTTTGTTAATAGGTGAACACGGAAGTGCAAAAACATTGCTAATTGAGCGATTATCAAAATCTTTAAATTTAACATTTCGACACTATAACACAAGTCTATTAAATTATGATGATTTGGTTGGTTATCCTATTCCAAATGCAGAAAAAAAGGAGCTAGAATTTATTCAAACACCAGGAACAATTTGGGGTGCAGAATTTATTTTATTAGATGAAATTTCAAGAGCACGAGCAGAAATCCAGAACAAGGTTTTTCCAATTGTACATGAACATCGAATTCAAGGTATTCTTCTGGAAGATTTAGAACACTGTTGGTCGGCTATGAATCCACCATCTGATTCTGATGATTTTGAAGACAGTATGTATTCTGGTTCGTGGTCACTCGATCTAGCCTTAGCAGATAGATTTAAATTCGTGCTTGAAATTCCTTCATTTTCAGATTTGATGAAGAAAGATAGAGAAAATATTTTAAGAAATCAAGCTAATGTTAATACTACTATAAATTTACCTAAGCTGATAGTGGATACCAAAAAGCATCTACCACAAATTATTGAATTAAATAGTAATTGGACAACTAAATATCTCGATTTAATGATTCCTAGATTAGTTAGTGTGGGATTAGCAATTTCTGGTAGAAGAGCAAGCATGTTATTCGACAATATTCATATTTTGCACTCTGCTAAAAACATTTTGAATAAAAAAACAGAATTTTCTGAAACAGCGCTAGAGGGTTTGTTTGTAAGTTTGCCTCATACTGCATGTGGTGTGAAAATTGAAAAAGGTAAAATTCTATTAGCTCACAAAAAAGTTTTAGCAGAAATGGGTGAATCTCCTGGATCAATCAAAGCAGTCTTGAGAGAAATTAAAGACCCATTACTAAAGGTAGATAAAGCACTTAAATTAGGAGCAGATACAATGTTGATGACATCAGTAGTTTCTAATGCACTTACAAGTCTAAATTTATATGAAAGATATATATGGGTTTACAAAAAGTATCCAGAGTTATCAAAATGTGAAAATTTAAATGCCTCTACGATGGAAATGATTGCGCTGATTCAAAGTAATATAGTACGAGGAGAGTATGAAGAATGCTCAGAAGAAATTGCTAATGGATCAAGAAGGTGGCACAGTTGGGAAAAAATATGCCAAGCTATTGCAACCTTTAAAAGTGGGCTAAGCAATGTTAATATTACTCAACTTTCAATTGCAAAAGCAATTTTCTTTTTTGAAGAAGATAATGTTGATATTGATGATGTTGTTAAATACTATCATGAAATTTCTCATAGGATTGTAGCATGAAGCTAGAAACACCGTTCAACCATACTCGTAAATTTAGCAATATGAGTTGTCGATCTCGAACAACTGTAAATAGTAAACCACTAAATTCAGAAACTATTTTTGTAGGAACGGGTACAGCAAACAAAATGACAATTCCCTTAGATTTGAGTATATTTGATTCAGAAGAATCAAGTAAAATGTTGGAGGAAAATCCAGATTGGAAAATAGCTTATTGGAATGCGAAATTAGAAATTGAGAGTGGTTATACTCAAGAATATATAAAGAACTATGAAGATAGAATATTTAATTCGATGATAAAATTTATGGAATCAAAAAGCTTAGAAGAGCATACTGGTGAGTTGATTACAAAATTAAAGATAACACCACCACCATTAAAGTTGTTACCAGTATCAGCAATAGTTTTATCAGATAGATTGATTTACAAGAGATCAGATATGATAAGTGATTATAGTGATTTTTTTATAATTATTTTTTTGATGGCCCATTCAAATAGAACAGTATATTTGAGAAATAAAACACCTATTCTTTCTAATATTTCTAGAACTAGAAAAAGTGTAATTTGTTTTTATCAAAATGAGGAGGTATAATGCAAACGACAGTAAATAATTTGAAATGGAGAATTTATAACGTGTTTCCCGCAAATCAGCTTGGTTTAGACCAGTTATTGAGTTTACTGGATATTCGGTATGATGAAAGAATTCCAACAGCTCAAATTTCTGTTTCTTTTCCTCCATTATTGAAATTTAATCCAAAATTTGTGGAAAATTACTGCAAAACCGATGAACACCTTTTGATGATTTTAATGCATGAAATGTATCACATTTTATTAGGACATACAAAGATGTTTCCCAAAGTTACACCGGCTACTAATTTTGCCTGTGATGCTGTAATAAATGCTATGCTATGTCAAAGTTTACCAGCTGAAGAATACACTTCATTTTTTAAAAGTTTTTATCCTGCAGATGGAATAGCAGCTTTGTTACGTCCACCAGATAATTGGGACAAAGATGAACCACATAATGCTGATTGGTCTTTAGAAGGTGATCTTCTTTATGCGCACAAAGCACTTTATACACAAGATGGCGAAATTACTTACAAAGATATATACGACTTAATTTCTGAAAAAGTAAATCAAAAAATAGATGTTTTACTATTAGGTAACCACGATTCTGAAGAAAAAAAACTTAATGAAATATTGCAAAATGCTATTGTCAATATTGTGGGTAAATGGCCTGCGATAATTTATAGTGAAGGCAGGGATAATGGAATGCTGTCGGTTGAAGAGATGTTGGACAAATTAAAACCCAAAAAAGATGTTACAAGAATGATAAAACGTGCAATTAATAGAATAACCTCGATTGGCAGTGGTAATTTGACAATGGCAAATTTGAAGAAACAAACTACTTTATTGCCTTATCCGACATTACCAGATAGAAGAGCATCAGTAATAAAACATTTTGGAGTATCTCCACTATTTTACAAAGGTGAGGTGATGAAAATAAATAAGCAAAGAGTTGGATATATCCATGTTTATCTTGATGTATCGGGTAGTATGAATGACTACTTAGAAACAATTTTTGGTAGCTTGAAATCGGTAATGAATGTGCTTTATCCAAAAATACATGTCTTTAGCACGGAAGTACATGAGCATACACCCAAAGAAATTTTGAGCGGGACATATTCGACAACTGGTGGGACAGACATTAATTGTGTCGTTGAGCATATCATGAAGAACAAAATAAAAAAGGCTATCATCATTACCGATGGATACGTGGGAGAATTAGATGAGAAGTATCAACAAAAAATAAAAGAATTTAAACCGTTAATTTCTAAGTTATTAACGGAACCGCATTATTGTAAAGAAATCGATGTGTTAAATGGCAGAACATATAAACTATCAATATAGGAGATAAAATGAGTTATCCATTTGAAAAAGAATTTGGAGAAGTAGTGTCACCCGGTCACCCAGATAAGTTAGCAGATACTATTGCCGATTACATTATTGCAAAACATTTGTATCGAGCAGTTCCAATTTCATTAATCGGTATAGAAGTTGCAATCTCACTTAACAAAGTATTTATAACTGGCAGGATTGCTTCTTGTTGGAATAAACGCTTGAATGAAATATATGCTTCTATACCTTCTCATGTTAAAGATGTCTTTAGTAAAGCTGGTTACGGAAAATCATCTGGTGGGCATATTTGGAAGCCAATAAACGATGAAATTGAAGTAGATATTTCTGGATTAGTTATTGATTTATTACAAGATGGTGAGGAAGATATTCGCCAATTTTCAGATGATCAAAGCATTACAGTAGGTTATGCAGTAAACTCACCAGAAACCAATTATATCCCGCGTGGCCAATGGTTAGCTTGGCAAATTTTATATGAGATTTTAGAACTAACTAGTGATAGAAATAAGTTTGGACCAGATGCTAAAGTAATGACCGAAGTAGAGAGTAATAAAGCTTCTTGGCGTTTAACAAAATTAGTTTGCTCTATGCAGCACATACCTGGAATTGATTGGAATGAACTTACACAAGTAGCGTATAAGGCTATTTCAAATTTAAAACATAAATTTAAAACTAAATCAATTATGTGTGAACTTGATGTAAATAAGATTGAATTTGTCATTAATGGACATGGTGATTTTTCTTGTGGCGGACCTTACGGTGATAATGGTCTTTCTGGCAAAAAATTAGTTATGGACGCCTATGGTCCGATGGTAGCAATAGGGGGTGGTGCGTATAGTGGTAAAGATCCCCATAAAGTGGATAGAGTGGGACCTGTTCTAGCAAGAGAAATTGCTCTTCATTCTATAATAGAAAATAACTTATCGGAAGAAAAAATTTCGCTTACTTGGGCACCGGGAAGACCAAACTATACATCAATTCATTCAACTTCAAATTTAGCCGACAGTATAATTGATAAGTTACCGAAAACTATCAACGGTTGTTTTAAACGCTATTTTTCAGGCATTAGATTTGGAAATAGAGTGATTTATGATTTTTGGCAACATGCTAAATATGGTTGGTTTTCTGGTTATATGGATGCAAGTTGGGAAAAAATAGTTAGGATGAATTAGAGGAAAATTCATCAAGTTTTGTAAAGATTGTAATGAGAGCAAATTTTACTGCTGGTGGACTGCAGAAGTTGGCGATTGGCTTATTAGATTTGAAGAATATTGCGATGACCAAGTAATTAAATTTCACCTGCAGCACTTGCATTCCCTGTTGTCAAAATGATTCGACATCGCATTTTATGGAACACATCATTCGGAAGATAGTTAGCTTACTGACAATACGCCCCGACGCATAAAGCTCAGCGTGACTAGCGCTGTTTTATTTCGCTTCGTAAGGGAAATGTCCAGCTTGCTGGACAATGGGTTTATAAAAGAAAGCAACCTTGAAAGAGTTAATTATCCAAGAAATTTTGTATGAAACTTTTTCAAGGTTTAATTATTATTTCTCTGTGTTCTCAGTTTCTCTGTGACTCTGTGTTTAATTCTTTTATTTCAACAGCAGGCATTTCCTGCCAGCAATAATTTCCCCCTCTACTCTAAGCTGATAGTAATAGACTCCGCTGGTTACAGGTTTGCCGTTTTCATCTTTTC
>LSCK01000108.1 GCA_001577135.1 Cloacimonetes bacterium TCS60
AAAATGTTATTCTCCGGAATCACCTCTGATCCTCTTATTGACCCTTAGCTGTATGATCCACAAGACGATCATGAGCAAGTTACCAAATCCAATTGTATAATAAAAATAGATCATGGGCATATAGAGGAAAGCTGCAATCATCAAAACAACGATATGCATATTAGGTCCGATCAAGAACCATAAATGAATCAAGGTTTTATTTTTATGATAGTATGTATCCTTATCGTATTCCCTTACTCTAATATTTTTTTGGGAGGTTTGTAAATGGGTATAACCAAGATAGATCACAATAACAATTTTATCCAGCAGCTTTGTTTTCTTATTTTTCAAATTATTAAGCTCCTGTTTAAAACGTTCCTTCTCTTCGCTGGCACTAACTCCCTTTCCCAAAGCGTAATACATAAATTCGTTTTTATAATAATCCACTACAATAGAATGCATGATATTGAAAATTGAAGCTAAAACCATCAAAACCCATGGGTTTAAGGGAAACTCAAATTGTCCATTATCAATACCCATAGCAAAACCAACATGAATAAATATCGAAGTAATATAATCGCTAACCCCATCAATAATTCTACCAATATAAGTTCCCATATTTTTAAGACGTGCAATCATACCATCCAGGCAATCGAGAATGGTAGCAATTGCAAACATAGCCCCCCCCATTATAAACCAAAAATGAGTACCAGCTATAAAAAAGGCACCACCAATAATTCCCGCCAGAATACTCATGAAAGATATTTGATTAGGCGTGATAGAGGTCTTATACATCATTCGCAGAAAGACAAACGAGATCGGTCTAAATATATATAAAGTCAAAGTTTCATCAAATATAGAGTCCTTCAATGATTTCTTGAAATCCCTGATCATCTTTTTTGTAGCAAGCTTGTTCTGCCTGCTAAATTGTTCGAATTTATTCATTTTATCTATACCTGTTTTCCATTACTTTATACTAAACCTAATAATGTTGTGGTAAGAACTTCTGTAAATTTCTGTCAACCTTTGACCAACAATTATTCTAATTTATTGTAAAAATTCGGTACAGTATTGAGTTTAGAAACTTATTGCTCATAATGGTTTTTGAAACTCAAATAATAAAAACCAAAAAATTGGACATAAATTCCAATATTCGTAACTTGCATAATACAATAAAGTTTATAAGCGAAAGGCTATTTTCATAGATGAATAAATTTGAACTGCAAACAGAATACGAACCAAAAGGTGATCAGCCCCAGGCGATAGAGGAGCTTACACAAGAACTAAAAAGCGGCACTAAACACCAAACACTGCTGGGAGTTACAGGTTCCGGTAAAACTTTTACTATTGCCAATGTTATAGAAAAAATAAATAGACCTGCTCTTATCATCTCCCACAATAAAACTTTGGCAGCACAATTGTATGGAGAAATGCGCCAGCTTTTTCCCAACAATGCTGTTGAGTATTTCGTAAGCTACTATGATTACTATCAACCGGAAGCTTACCTGCCAGTTTCAGATACTTACATCGAAAAGGATGCAGATATCAACGAAATGATAGACAGATTGCGCCTGCGAGCGACAATGTCTCTGATGGAACGACGCGACGTTATCATCGTTGCCAGCGTTTCCTGTATTTATGGACTGGGAGTACCGGAAGAATATCGTGAAGCCCTTATCGATGTACAGGTGGGAGAAGAGATAGAAAGAGATAAACTGCTGCGTCAACTTATCGATATCTATTATTCCCGCAATGATTATGAATTCGAGCGGGGCAGCTTCCGCGTAAAAGGTGATGTGGTGGAAGTATATCCCGCCTATCTGGAAAATTCCATACGTATAGTTTTTGATTTTGATGAGATAAGGGCTCTCTATCGTATAAATCCACTTAGCGGAGAGATATTGGAACAATTGGATAAATATTCCATCTATCCTGCCCGGCATTTTATCACATCGCCCCAGAATCTGGAAAGAGCATTAGGAAGTATAGAAAAGGAGATGGAGGAAAGGGTAAAGTGGTTTAAGGAACATGAGATGTGGATTGAAGCCCAGCGGATAAAGCAGCGAACAAGTTTTGACCTGGAGATGCTGCGGGAGGTGGGATATGTTTCCGGTATAGAAAATTACTCCCGCCACTTATCTGAGCGTAAGCCCGGGCAGAAACCCTCCTGTTTGCTGGATTATTTTCCCGATGACTATTTAATAGTTCTGGATGAATCTCACGTTTCCATACCGCAAATAAAAGCTATGTATGGTGGAGATTATTCCCGTACAAAAAATTTGGTTGATAATGGTTTTCGTCTTCCCTCTGCTTTTGATAACCGTCCCTTAAAATTTGAAGAATTCGAAGAACATGTAAATCAGGCAATTTATATGTCCGCTACACCTTCGGAGTACGAAATTGAAAAATCCGAAGGAGTGGTAGTAGAGCAGGTCGTTCGTCCCACGGGATTGGTTGATCCCGAGATATTGCTCAAACCAGCAGAATTTCAGGTGGACGACTTGCTGGAGCAAATTCGTAAAAAAATTGATGCAGACCAAAGAGTCCTGGTTACAACCCTAACTAAGAAGATGGCAGAAGATCTAACAGAGTATGCAACAGAGTTAGAGGTAAGCGCAAAATATCTACACAGCGAGGTGCATACTGTACAGCGCACTCAGTTAATACGTGAACTGAGAACAGGTGAGATAGATGTTCTAATCGGGGTTAACCTTTTGCGTGAAGGTCTGGATCTTCCGGAGGTGGGCTTAGTAGCAATATTAGATGCAGATAAAACCGGATTCTTAAGATCACGCAAGGCTCTCATCCAAACCGCTGGTAGAGCTGCACGTAATATGGACGGGATTGTAATTTTTTATGCTGATGAAACCTCAAATGCTATGAAAAAAGCCATACAGGAAACAAACCGCCGCAGAGAAATACAGCTTGAATATAACCGTAAACACAACATTACTCCCCAATCAATTCACAAAACTATTGACAGTATTATGCAATCCACTTCTGTTGCAGACCAGCAGCAAGCACAAGCTGAGCAGGAAGAAAAAAAATTTGATTTTGAAAAATATGTGGATGTTAAGGATAGCGCAGAAGCTATCAAGCTGCTCCAGAATGAAATGGAAAGGCTGGCAAAAGATCTCCGTTTCGAAGAAGCAGCAGAAGTAAGAGATAGGATTTTAGAATTAAAAGAGATGTAAAGATCGGAGAAAATTTATGGACGAAAGAGTAACAGATCCGGAAACAATTAACAGTGATGAAAAAAAATTTGATCTCACCTTGCGCCCCAAACAACTGTCGGAATTTGTAGGGCAAAAAAAACTAAAAGAGATCTTATCAATTACTATAGAAGCAGCCAAACAGCGGGGGGAAGCTATAGACCATGTGTTGTTTTACGGTCCACCCGGATTGGGCAAAACCACCCTTGCTTATATTATTGCTAATGAATTAGACGTCGAGCTTAATAGCAGTTCCGGACCGGCTATCGAAAAACCAGGTGATCTAGCAGGAATATTAACAAATTTGAATGAACGTGATACTTTTTTTATAGATGAAATCCATAGATTAAACCATATTATTGAAGAGTATCTTTATCCTGCCATAGAAGATTTCCGACTTGAGATAGTAATTGATCAAGGACCAAGCGCACGCACACTAAAGTTGAATCTGGAGCCTTTCACCCTGGTAGGCGCTACAACCAGAGCAGGTTTGATTACCTCTCCCCTAAGAAGCAGATTCGGGCTGATATTGCACCTGGACTATTATTCTACGAAAGAGATAAATAAAATAGTGAAACGCTCAGCTGATTTGCTGGAAGTAAAAATTGATAATGATGGTGCTTATGAGATTGCACGTCGCTCCAGAGGCACCCCCCGCATTGCCAATAGATTGTTAAGGCGGGTACGAGATTATGCCCAGATAAAGGGTGATGGAACCGTTAACAAAAAGATGGCAACAGCTGCTCTAAAAATGCTGGAAGTAGATGAAATGGGACTGGACGAGATGGATAAAAAATTGATCACTTCCATAATTAATTTTTATAACGGTGGTCCGGTTGGCTTAAAAACAATCGCTATGGCAATTGGTGAAGATCAAGGTACTATCGAAGAAATTTACGAACCATACCTGCTGCAAATGGGATTTATAAAACGTACTCAAAAAGGTAGAGTAGTTACGCAGCGAGCTTATAAACATTTTGATATTTCCCCTAAAAACGATATACCGGAAGGATTATTTAAAGAAAACGACTAATCTTGTAATTGTACTGAAATTAAGGATCCCACAACATCATTTCCAAATTCAACTGGTAAAATTATTATTGTTGCTTCTCCTCCCTCCAGAAGGGTGTCGGAAATTGTCCGCATCTCTTTTTTTCTATAAACCTCTAAAATGGTTTCATCAAATCCAGGAAATTTTTTCATCACAGGTGAATAACCCATAATGCTATTAGAGACTGGAATAGCATAAACAATTTTTTGGGTGGAATCGGCAAAT
>LSCK01000109.1 GCA_001577135.1 Cloacimonetes bacterium TCS60
CTTTCATATTTAATTGGGTGAAATTCGAGGAATGAGAATATTTCACTGGGTTTTTCTTTTTTCTTTTTCCTTTAATCTTTAATCTTTCTGCTTTCTGCTTTTTGCTTTTTTCATTTTACATTTTTCATTTTACATTTTTCATTTTTTTTTGCCTTTCCTGTCGCGCTGAAGTGAAACGAAAGCGGATCGCATTGTCACATTGTCGCTCTTTCGCACTCTTTACTCGCTACTTGTTACCAGCTATTTTTAAAAATATTAAGACTAAATTTGACAAATTCTTTTTCAATCTAAATTTCTATCCAAAATCATCAATTATTTAGGAGAATTAATGAGTAAAAGAACTCCATTTTTTCAAATTCATAAAAAACTTGGTGCTAAGATAGTTGACTTCGCAGGTTTTAAAATGCCGATTCAATATCAAAAAGGAATAGTCCACGAACATAAAAAAGTTAGAGATGCTGTAGGCATGTTTGATCTTTCACATATGGGAGAATTCATTGTCACAGGAACAAATGCACTGGAATTTGTCCAAAAAACAAATGTGAATGACGTTTCCCAAATAGAGGTAGGTCAATGTCTGTACTCTCAGATGTGCTATCCCCATGGCGGTATTGTGGATGACCTTCTTATTTACAGAGATGAAGATTCCTATATGCTAGTAGTAAATGCATCTAATATTGACAAGGACTTACAATGGCTGCAGGAAAATTTAATTGATGGTGTTAAGTTAGAAAACATCAGCGATAAGACAGCTTTAATAGCAGTCCAGGGTCCGGATGCTGAACCCGTTGTCCAGAAATTAGTTGATAACAACCTGGCAGAACTGGGGTACTACCACTTTATTCATACCAGAATTAACGATGTTAAGGTAATTTTATCTCGCACGGGTTATACCGGAGAAGACGGTTTTGAAATATATTTTAATAAACTCGAAAAAGCAGAGGAGATGTGGGCTCTGTTGGCTAAAGCAGGCGAAGAATTTGATATCGAACCTGTAGGTTTGGGTGCTCGTGATACGCTGCGTCTGGAAATGAAGTACCCTCTTTATGGCCATGATATTGATAAAGATACAAATCCTTTAGAAGCTGGATTGAGATGGTTTGTAAAATTAAAAAAAGGTGACTTCATTGGTCGAGAAGCTCTTAAGAAAGTAAAAAAAGAGAAGATCCAAAGAAAATTAATACCGTTTGTCATGCAGGAACGTGGTATTCCCAGACCTCATTATAAAATTTTTGCCAACGGCAAAATGATCGGTGAGGTTAGGAGCGGTACAATGTCCCCCAGCCTGGGTAAAGGAATTGGTACAGGCTATGTAAAACGTGACTTCATGAAAAGCGGTAATGAAATAGAAATAAAAGTTAGAAATAAAAAGGTAAAAGCAAAAGTAATAAAACCTCCATTTTACAAGGATGGTTCTTTAAAAAGATAATTTAATAGGAGTGACTTATGGTTAAAGATGATTTGAAATATACAGAAAATCACGAATGGGTTCAAATCGAAGAAAATACTGCTCTGGTTGGTATAACCGATTACGCCCAAAACGAACTGGGAGATATCGTTTTCGTAGAACTTCCGGAAAAAGAATTAGATCTAAAACAGGATGATATACTAGCTACTATAGAAGCAGTAAAAGCCGTTGAAGAAATATATTCACCGGTTAGTGGAGTGGTATTAGAATTGAATCTTGCTCTGGAGGATAATCCAGAACTTATTAACTCCAGTCCTTATGAAGAGGGCTGGTTGGCTCGGATTGAATTGAATGATAAAGATGCTGACATGGATAACCTGATCTCTGCTGATGAATATAAAGAATTGATTGGTGAATAAACTAGTCCATTGAATTAATAACACCAGTTTTATTCTACAGGTTCAATTCTGTTAGCTTTACATTCAGCGATAAATTTAGATTAGAGGAGACAATCTGAATCTCTCCAATTTTTGGGATATTTTCCTTTAAAACTTGATAGGGAATTTAACAATTCATTTTTGTGTAACAAATTTTCTACGTAAAATAAGGAGTTAAATATATGTTAAAGAAGATGAGATCCTTTTCACGTCCCATTACTATCGCTATTGCCGTAATTTTTGTTGGCGGTATGGCAACCATGGGTATAACCCAGATGTTTAAAGAAAAGCACTACGTGGGTAAAATCGACGGTGAGAAGATAAAATATAAATCTTTTTATGAAATGGTACAGCAAACTTACACTAATTATCGCCGTAATAACCCTGATAAAGAGATAACCGAAGATGTGATTCGAAATTTCAATGAACAAACCTGGAAACAATTAATCCAACAGAAAATACTGAATAAAGCTTTAGATGAATTCGATATTAAAGTGACAGACCAGGAGATTGCAGAGAAGATCATCAGTGAACCACCACAGATGCTCAAAGATCATGAAGCACTTCAAACCGATGGCAAATTTGATAAACAAAAATATTTACGAGCTCTGCAAAATCCAGAGGTGGACTGGTCCTGGCTGGAACAATATTATCATAAAATGTTACAATATGACAAATTGAAAAATATGGTTAACTCTGATGTTTTTGCAACCCGAGAAGATGTGAAAACTAACTATACCGAATCAAATGAAAAGGCACAAGCTGATATTATGGCTTTTACGACTGACCTGATTGATTCTGTCCAGGTATCTGAGCAGACGATTCAAAAATACTATAACGAATTTAAGGATAAATTTTGGATACCAGCTCAAAGAAAACTAGAATACATAACAATCCCACTGGAGCCCTCTGTGGAAGACAAAAAGTATGCTGAGAATGAAATAAATAATATCTATGATGATCTCCAACAGGGAGACGATTTCGCAGAACTTGCCCGTGAATATTCCGAAGGTCCCTCTGCTGAGAAGGGTGGAGAATTAGGCTGGTTCAGCAAGGGCAGGATGGTTAAGGAATTTGAACAAACTGCTTTTAACCTGAAACCAGATGAAATTGGCAAACCAGTGCAAACACAATTCGGCTGGCATATAATTCAAGTAACCGATAAACGGACTAAAGATGGTAAAGAAGAAGTTAATGCTCGTCATATTCTCATTAAGGTTGAACCAGGTGCGGATGCCAAAAGGAATCAAGAAAAAATTGCTTTTAATCTTTTTGAAAAATGCAAGCAGGATAGCTTTGCAGCCCCTGCTAAAGAGCTTGGCTACCAGGTAAAAGAAACCGGTGAATTCGACCAGGAACAACCCTATATCAGGGGTCTTGGTAAGAATCCTGCCCTGGTAAGTTTTGCTTTTAGTCATAAAATCGGAGCTGTAGCTGAACCCTTTCAAACGCGTACAAATGATTACATAATAGCATCTGTGTCCGCTACGTCCAAAGAACATTATCAACCTTTGGCAGAGGTAAAAACAGATATAATTAAATCGATTGAAGATATGAAGAAGATGAAACTCTTGAAAAATAAAGTAGATAAAATGGCTGCCGGAGTAAATTACAACAACTTCGAAACATTTGCTCAGGAAAATGATCTTGAAATCATTTCTAGCAAAATGATCAATGTAAAAAGCTATATCCGTGATGTTGGTAAAAATGCAGAGCTGAATGAAGCCATTATTGATTTTGCCGGTAAAAAAGCTGTTAGTAAAGTAATAAAAGGTGAAAAGGGATATTATATTGCAAAGTCAATAAAATACCAACCAGCAGATATGGAAAAATTTGAAAAGGATTATGCCTCAGTCCGTAAAAATTACCTCACGCAGCAAAAAAGAACCAATTATAACGACTGGTATCAAGACCAGAAGGAGAAAGCAAATATCAAAGACTGGCGTGCGGATTATTTTCAATTATAAAAAATTTGTGTAAATTAAAAAGGACAAGAATTGCATCTTGTCCTTTTTTTTTGCTTAAAACAGGGGGAGCTATTTTTTCAGTTTGTATTCATCAGTAATAGGAACTTCATCTTGATTGGGATCCTGCACAGTTACCTCGCCTGATTCATAATCACCTTCGGCAATATATTTATCTCCATTACCATTAAAAGGAGATTCATAAGAGTGCTTGAGAAAACCAGTTCTTACAAGCTCTATCAGCTCTCCCTTGAAAGATTGTTCCCTTGTGTTCATATATTTTTTTACAGCACTTCGAATTTTCTTCATTTGCTGATATCTAAGCTCCATCTTTTCCTTTTTTTTCACATCAACAACTTGAGGCAATACCAAAATAAAAACCAGAGCTACGAAGGCTAAAATACTTACTAATTTATAAATTGTAAATTTACTTTTGTTTGCCATTGTATTCTCCTAAAATTTTTTGTAATATTCCTCCAATTTGTTTATCAAAGTCAATTTTTTTACTTTTAAAATTTCTATACCAAGACAACAAAATTATTAATCAGCTTCTAGTCCGGAAAATAGTAAAGCAAGAATCAACTTTCAACTATAACAAAATTCAGCACTAAAAATATTCTTGAGGAATTGTACATCCTGCAAATTTATTTATTGGTTGGGATTAGTTTTAGGCTTTTTAGGTGGATTTTGTTTCATAGCTTCTGCCCGTAAACGCTTTTGTAGAATAGTATCACTTCGTGCTGCTGAGGAAATAGTTTTAAATCTCTCAAAAGCAATACCTTCCTGCTTTGCAATATTTTCGGCATTTTCTTGTTGAATCTGACGAATTTCTTTATTTAAGTTGTCAAAAGCCTGTAAATCCTCTTGAGTAAATTTTTCTGCTTGTGTTTTATCTTTAGGATTGCGTTTTGCCTGGGCAATAGCCTGGTATTTCTGCATTCCCAGATCAGATTCCTGGATTATACTCATCAATTTTGTGCGCATTTGTGCCTGGGAAGATCTTAATTTATTGGAAGCGCTAATGAATTTTGTGATTTCCGCATCGCTAACTTCTATATCTTCTTGTACCTGAGGTTGTAAATTAACAGTTTCTGGATTTTCAGCTTGCGTCTTTTCTTCTTTTTTTTCCTGTTTTGCTCCACAGCTTACAAGTAAAGAAATTGCTAGCGTAAAAACTAACAGTCCTTTTAATATCTTTTTAGTCATTTGTCTCCTTTTTATTCCTATTTAAGTTAATTTATAAAAAAAATATAATCTCTTTTTCATATGATACTAGATACCATTTAGCTATTTCGTGTCAATAATTGCTATAAAGTTTTGGATTCAGCAGATTGGAGTTTGTAGT
>LSCK01000011.1 GCA_001577135.1 Cloacimonetes bacterium TCS60
ATATTAAAAAATGGGATCGGATTTGATGCCTCAAATTTTGGCTATGCTGAAATTGAAAAATCTGATATGATCTTCAAACCAGACCTTGACTTTGCTTTTGTTGACCCCATTAATCATGAAGAAAAGATACTCTATTTTTTCTGCAATGTATTTAGTGTAGATACGGGAGAAAGTTTTAGTCAGGATCTGCGGCACATAATCACCAAAGCAGTGAATATCCTCAAGAAAAAAGGAATTGCAGACGAGGTCAAATTACTTTTAGAATTGGAATTTAACATACTGGATGAAATCCATAGCATGCGCAACCACCGTGAAATATCCTACTCTGTGGATAGTTCCGAGATAGCCAATCCCAGAGATGGACAAGAACGATTTAGAATCGCAAAAAACCATGGCTATTTTCGAGCTCAGCCCACTGATCACACCTTTAACCTTAGAAATGAAATAATACAGCATTTAGAACAATTGGGCTTGAAAGTTAAATATCATCATCACGAGGTAGCAGCATCTCAATGCGAGATTGAGTTCAATTTTATGCCTGTGGAACTTGCTGCTGACGCTACTGTTCTTGCTAAAAATATTAGCCAGAGAATCGCCCAAAAACATGATAAGGTTATCTCATTTTTACCCAAGATTTTACCATACGAAGCAGGGAATGGAATGCATTTTCACCTGTATCTTAAAAAGGATGGTAAAAATATTTTTCACTCAGAAGATGGATTGTACAATCTCAGTGATAAAGCGCTCAGTTTTATTGCCGGTATCCTCAGTCACATCTCTTCCCTTACAGCGTTTACTAATCCTACCACGAATTCATACAGACGTTTGATTTCTGGATTGGAAGCACCTTCCAAAGCTGTATTTGCTCAGGGAAATCGCTCTTCTGCCATTCGCATCCCTGGATACGTACAAGATTCGGAAAAAAGACGTATTGAATTCCGCCCAGCTGATGCAACTTCAAATCCCTATCTGGCTTTTGCAGCAGTTCTCATGGCAGGTATTGACGGAATAGAAAATGAGCTTGACCCAACGGAATTAGGCTTTGGACCTCTGGAGACGAATCTCTACAAACTTTCGCCCGAGGAGCTAACTAAAATTCCTTCCGTACCGAAATCACTCAGCGCATCCCTGCAAAATCTAGCTGAGGAAAATGATTACCTTACCCGCGGGAATGTCTTCCCAATGCAACTAATTCATAAATGGATTAGAACAAAAAAAGCTGATATTGCTGAAATGAGAAAAATCCCTCACCCCTGGGAAATTGCCAGATACTATGATCTATAATTTAAAATTTTAGAAAGGAAATAATTATGCACGAATGGGCTCTAGCCGATGCTGTTCTCAAATCATCACAAAAAGTTGCTGAAAAAGAAAATCTAATAGAAGTTACAGATATTTTTATCAAAATCGGAGAGTTGCAAAGTATAAATAAAGAGATTTTTCGTAAAGCTCTGGAGGCAACCCTGGAGCAGCAATCTGACACGCAACTTTTCAAAAACGTCTCGTTTAGCCTGGAGATTGTTAAAGCAGAACTGAAGTGTAATGACTGTGGTCACAAATGGCTTTTTGATGAAGCAAAAAAAGATCTGGATGATACAGAAACCGAATCGATCCATTTTATTCCGGAAACAGCTCATACCTTTCTAAGGTGCCCAAAATGTAACAGTCAAGACTTCGAGGTAGTAATTGGAAGAGGTATATGGCTCGAAGCAATAGAGGGGGAAAATTAGAATGGATCCAAGAAAAGACGTGATCGAAGAACGACTGCAGGGAATCAAAAGAATCATAGCAATTACCGGTGGTAAAGGTGGTATAGGTAAAACATCCATCGCGACACTACTTGCTCTAAAATTTGCGGAAAAGCATAAAAAAGTTGGTCTTTTTGATCTAGACTTCTCAGGACCCTCTGCTCATATTTTACTTAATAAAAAGAAATTTGATTTCCCCGAGGAGGAAAACGGCATCATCCCACCCACAGTACATGGCATTAAATTTATGACAATTGTTGATTATACCAAGGAAAATCCCTCACCCATGCGGGGGATAGATGTGACAAATGCTATCCTGGAGATATTGGCTATTACTCGTTGGGACAAGCTTGATTACCTCATAATCGATATGCCTCCTGGTATTTCTGATCCGGCACTCGATATTATGAAAATGATTAAAAGAGCAGAATTCATTATTGCTGCCACACCATCCAAAATTAGTATCCCGGAGGTAGCAAATACAATAAAGTTTTTGCAAAATACCAAAAAATCTATCATGGGATCGGTGATTAATATGATATTCAAGGGCAGCGCTCAGCTCGAAGAAAAATTAGAAGAATTAGATGTAGATGTTCTTGCTAAGATTGATTTTGATGAAGATTATGAAGATGCAGTGGGTAATATTGCAAAATTAAGACAGACTGCATTTGCACAAAAAATCGAGGAAATGACTAAAGAATTACCATTCAGAAAATAAATTAGATGAACAACACAAAATTATAATCCTGCTTCCTCTTTTCTTCTATATTCTTGGCTCTATTTGTCTTTCTTGGTTCTCTGATTTACCATTTCCGAAATCCTTCTTCTTATTAGGAAAGCCTTAAAAGGCTTGGAAGTATTGTTTGATTTGTAATTCCACAAGCTAACTTGTCACGCCAAAGCATAGCGAAGGTGGAAGAATGTGGTTAATGAGAGCGAGTTCTGGGGGATGGGTGCTGGGTTCGGGGGTAAAATTATGTAAATCTATTTTAGGACGGGTCAATTAATACATAGCATGAAACAGCAAAAAGCTTGACAGAGGAATACTCATCCTTCATCAGACAAAAAACATTTTTTACAGAATTGGAGAGATTATGAAGAAAAAATTGAGCTTTACTTTTTTTGTCCTTCTACTTGCCCTATTTCAATTGGCATTTGCTATTACCTCGGACAAACCCGCATATAATTTGTTTAATAAGAACGGTTCACCTGTGCAGTACAATGCGATGCTTGATAAACTTAAGAATGCTGATGTTGTTTTTTTCGGTGAACTGCATGA
>LSCK01000110.1 GCA_001577135.1 Cloacimonetes bacterium TCS60
TGTGCTGAAGGTATTTCAAAACGAGGTTTGACTCGCTTTTTTGAACCAGATGAACGTTGGATTTCCACCAAAATAAAAGGCGCAAAATTATATGCCCCAAATGGTGAATCGTGCCCCATGATATCAGATGCACTGGGAGATGGATATGTCCTAGAAAGAAGATTGTTTGATGAATTTATTGCAAAAAGAGCAATTATGCATGATGCTGATCTCTTAACAGAAGCAAATGTATATGATTTATATCGGGAAGATAAAACCATTAAGGGCGTAAAATTTTCTTATCACGGTAATAATAGAACCGTAAAATGCAATATTGTAATTGGGGCGGATGGTCCTGAATCAAATATTGGCAAGGCAGCTGGATTAGATACAAAATTATCCTTACATGATTTAGAATCAGCTGCTCAGTACCTAATTACCAATATTGATTATGATAGTGACTACACTCATTTCTATTTTGGTAATCATATTGCACCCGGGGGTTATGTCTGGGTTTTTCCAAAGGATAAAAATACTGCTAATGTAGGAATTGGAGTAAGACAGGACCAAGCTGATAGAGATGCTAAATCGTTTTTGGATGAATGGATTTCTCATAAGTTCAAAAAACCTAAATCTTTAAACTTTGTTACTGGTTGCGTACCAACAGCCAAAACTTTACCAGAAATCACGCAGGACAAACTTATGCTGGTCGGAGATGCTGCCCGGCAGGTTAATCCGGTTACGGGAGGAGGATTAAGTAATATCCTCTTAGCTGGTTTTTTTGCTGGTACTACCGCTGCACAAGCTATTGAAGCTGAAGATTATTCACAAAAATTTTTAAAGCAGTACCGCAAAACCTGGATGAAAGAAAAGGGTAAAAAGCAGAAGATCAATTATCGACTAAAAAAGGCATTTTTTAATTTTACTAATGAAGAATTAAACGAAACCGTAGGAGCAATTCAAGAAATTCCAACTGAAAAGCTAACTCTCTTTGAGCTGTTTAAAGCTGCTGCCCATAAGCGACCTTCCTTAATCAAAGACCTGATCAAAGTGTATTTATAGCAAAATCAAAGCTTGATAAACCCTGATTTGTTAAAAAAAATCTTAAAGAATTGACAAATTTGCATAAAATTTAATTTTATCGGAAACTATCAGTAATTCAACTGATTTCTGTAAATTAATTAATTTAGCGAGGTACTAATGGAAAACGGAACAGTGAAATGGTTTGATTATCGCAAAGGATATGGCTTTATAGAACCCGAAAATGATGAGGATGATCTATTTGTCCATAGAAGTTCTTTTGAAGGCTATATACTGGATGGCGACCAAGTTGAATATGAAATTGAAGACTCAGACAAAGGCAAATGTGCCATAAATGTAAAGAAGGTATAAAAGTAAAGAACATTAATATTTTAACTTTGAACCAGTTCATAAAATCTACAAATTTGGGGTGCTCACTTGAGCTGTGACTATACCCAAATCTGGTCCAGTTAATACTGTTGTAGAAAATTCCAAAGAAATATTCAAAAATGTTTTTTTGGTTGGCATGGTTGCTAACGCTGCTTTTGGTGCTAACAGGATGGGACCCCTCTTCGGTGGTATGGTCTTATCATAAAAAAAGTAGCAGAAATTATCGTAAAAAAATTAGATGACAAATAATTTTTGTTATTTTTATGAGAAAATTATTGACTAGCTTAAGGACAATTTCTATCTATTAACATTAACATATGCTAAAACATGAAATTTATCGAAAATTAATTCATTTGGGTTCTTTAGTAATCCCATTTCTTTATTATTTTTATATCAGAAATGCAAAAATTGCAGTGGCCATCTTACTTCCTATTGCCCTTCTTTGCCTTATAATTGATGCCTCGAGGATGGAAAATCCCAAACTCAAAAATAAGTTCTATAAACTGTTTGGTGCAAACCTACGTGCGGAAGAAACAACTCAACTAACTGGTGCTTCCTATCTACTCACCTCATCTGTTGTCAGTATTGTAATTTTTCCCCGTGAAATTGCTTTTCTCGCTATCTCTTATCTTGCCATTGGGGATACTTTTGCTGCTCTGGTTGGTCAAAGTTTTGGAAAAAGAAAAATTAAGCATACAAACAAAACACTGGAAGGTTTACTCGGTTCGTTTGTAAGTTGTTCCATTTTCGGACTGTTTATCTACTTTTTAAAATTTCAAAATGTTTACACAAATCCTTTAACAAAAGTTGACTCTTCTCCCTACGTGATTATGATTTTAGCTGGTGCTCTTACTGCCTCGGTTGTTGAAGTTATTGATTTTCACATCAACGATAATATCACAATCCCGATCATATCAGGAGTTGTGATGAGTGTATTCTTTATAATAATTTAGGAGAAATTATGGATCTTTCCTTTGTAATTCCTGTATATAATGAAGAAAAATCTTTGCGCAAATTGCATACTGAAATTCTGAAACAAATTGACGACCGTTCGTATGAAATAATTTTTGTTAATGACGGCAGCCAAGATGATTCCAGTATTGTTTTAAAGTCAATTCAAGATGATGATAATAATGTTGATGTAATAAATTTCCGTACAAATTTTGGTAAATCAGCTGCTCTCCAAGCAGGATTTAATATTGCTCAGGGCGACATTGTATTTACTATGGATGCAGACCTTCAGGATGACCCCAAAGAGATTCCTCATTTTATAGAAAAAATTAATCAGGGCAACGATCTTGTTACGGGATGGAAAAAGAATCGGAAAGACCCAATTAGCAAAACTATACCATCCAAATTCTTTAATTTTTTTACTTCTCTAATTTTTAAGTTAAAGCTCCATGACTATAATTGTGGATTTAAGGCATACAAAAATGAAGTAGTAAAATCTGTTTCTATTTACGGAGAACTCCATAGATATATACCAGCACTTGCTAACGCTCAGGGATTTTCTGTTACAGAAATACCAGTTAAACACCACAAAAGACAACACGGGAAAACCAAGTATGGAGCTAAAAGATTTTTTAAAGGATTTTTAGACCTTCTTACTGTAAATTTAATTACGAAATATGAAAAAAGTCCTCTATACCTTTTTGGGCTTACAGGCTTAATAACCACTTTTATTGGATTTGCTATTTCACTTTACCTTGCTATTACGAAAATATTTTTTGGGGCTCCATTAAGTAACAGACCTTTACTTTTTCTTGGTGTTCTATTGATTGTTGTAGGAGTTCAGGTTATCTCTATCGGTCTGATCGGTGAATTTATTGTTTACCTGGATAAGAAAAAAAAGTAGATTGAAGCTTTTAGAAATCGTATCCAATGGAAAAAAACCAATAGTTGTTATTTTTTCTTCCCTCATAACTCAGAATTACAGGTCCAGCAATTGTCGAAACTTCAATTCCTAAGGAATATCCCCACTTTTTAGACTTCCGAAAAACTTCCCAAATTTTATCTATGTCGTTGATTTGACCAAAATCTCCAATACCACTTTTAGCAAAAAAATATAAATCTTTTCTGGGGTCATTAAGACTAAATTCTTTAAGATGAATCCTTAACTTGGGGAAAAAATAAAATAAATCTTCACCCGTCACCTCATTGTCATGGAAGCCGAAAAAAGTGTTTGATGGTCTTTGATTTAATTTTCTAGTGCTGGGTACCTTATCGCTTTTGGAGCTATTTAAATTTATGAGTAAATTCAGGGAAAGTGTAAAGTTATTCAAGGGTGTAACAAAAATGTTATTCTTCAGGTAAAAATTTTGGAAATCATATTGAGAACCTATTCTCGTGCTAAAATTTTTATATGACACTTTTCTGAACAATCCCTGTTTGGGATAAGGAAATTGGTCAAAGCTGTCAAAGGTGCCCTCTACTCCCAGCCCTATGGTTCTACTCTCCTCATCTAAATAGGAGATCCTGCAATCAGTAATAGCACTGAAAACGCCTAATCTACGATCATCAAAAATTCCTAATGATGAATTTAAATTCCACTCTCTCCCCTTATCTAAGCTCAAATCATCTTGATAATAACTATCAATTGAAAAATTTAAATTTGTATCAAATATTCGATCATCCTTAAAGCTAAATCCAAATTTTCTCTTTTCTCCAAAATGAGTGTAGAGGTCAATTAAATTACCATTACCCAAGAAATTATCAAATCCAACAGACAAAAAAGCAGACGAACTTTTTTCTGTATTATAGTTAACTCCCGCTCGGATGAAACCAAAAGGTTTTTCTTCAACTTGAAATATAATATTTACCTTTCCCTGGGGTTCTCGGTCTATGGAATAAGATACAGTTTTAAAATAGTTTGTAGAATAGACGCGCTTTACATCAGATATGACTTTATTTATATTGAATATTTGTCCGGATTTAGTCTTAATCTCTCTATTAATTACATAATACTTTGTTATTTTATTCCCCTGGATTTTAATATCTTGTACTAGACCAGGATTAATTTTTACCTGTAATCTGTCATCTTTCCAATAAATAGTATCAATTTCTGCTAAAACATAACCAGCGTCGATATATTCTGCAATAATTAAATCATCGAGAGAATCTTTTGATACATTTTTGTCTTGAGGGAGAGCCCGAATCAGTTCACTTCGGGAAAAATTCTTATTACCGATAAATTCGATCTTACTGGGGTCGATCGTATGGGTTTTTTTAAAATTTGTATTTCTCTTCATTCCGCTTAATCTCTTAAGTGAAACAATTGTTTTTGCA
>LSCK01000111.1 GCA_001577135.1 Cloacimonetes bacterium TCS60
TCATTGAATTTATCTTCATCATAATACTCAATAGGAATCTCTCCATCAACGACAACTGCTTTAAGCTTTTTAGAGCCCATAACAGCACCCAGACCACCTCTTCCAAACTGTCTGTGTTTATCCACACCTATACAAGCTATTTTGGATAAATTTTCACCGGCTGGCCCAATGGCAGCAATATGTGGCTCATTCTTTTTATGTCTTTCAATTAATGCGTCATCTGTATCAAAAATACCTTTTCCCCAAAGGTTAGTAGCATCCTTAATTTCCACGTTATCTTCATAAATATAGATATAAACAGGCTTCTTTGATTTTCCTGTCACAATCAAATAATCAAAGCCAGCTCTTTTTAAAGCAGGTCCGAAGTAACCCCCGCAATGACAATCATGAATCGAATTGGTTAAAGGCGATTTGCTTACCAATGCAGTTCTGGCACTTGTTTGTACCCGAGTACCTGTGAAGGGGCCATTTACAAAAATCAGGGGATTCTCTTCCGAAAAAGGCTCAGGATTTGGTGCCATTTTTTCTAGTAGAGCAAAACCAAGTCCTTTTCCACCAATATATTTTTCCAGCAGTTGCTTATCAGTTTCAAACACTTCAAGTTTAGCGTTAGAAAGATCAATTTTTAAGCACTTTCCCATGTATGACATTATCGTCCTCCTGTCATTTTTGATTTAATTTCACTCATCATTTACATAATCCGATTATTCACCATAAGAGGTGATTGTTATTTCGTTATGAATCCTGCCTTAAAATCGTCATTATATCAACAAATATTGAGAATCCAGTTTCGATTTTTCCAGCTCCCGGTCCCTGTATGGTAACTTCACCTAATAAATCAGTATTGAATGTAAGAGCATTTGTAGCACCACCTACTCCGGCCAGGGGATCAGACAAATCGAGTTTCACTGGTTTCACATAAGCAGATATGCTCTCACCTTCTAATTTTGTAGAGCCAATGAGCTTGTAGCGTAATCCTTCCTCTGCAGCAGACCTAATATTCTCTAAAGAGATTTCATTAATGCCCTGGCGTGGGACTTCATCTGGTTTAATATTGCCTTCGAGCAGATAATTGCTCAGGATCACTACTTTAGCCAGAGCATCAAAACCCTCTACATCTGCAGTGGGATCTGCTTCGGCAAAACCAAGCTCCTGGGCTTTCTTCAGAGCATCATTGTAGGACCAACCTTCATTTTCCATTTTTGTTAATATGTAATTTGTTGTTCCATTGAGGATACCTTTAACTTCGGTTATCTTACAGCCGGTTAAAGTTTCTCGAGCAAGATTGAAAACAGGAGTCCCACTCATTACGGTTCCTTCAATCAAAAATTGGACATTGTTTTTTGCAGCAAGTTTAGCAAGTTTAGCATGATAAAGGGCAGCAGGTCCTTTATTAGAAGTAGTTACATGCATACCTTGCTCTAAAGCTGTTTCGATATATGAGGTGGCAGGTTGGCCAGTTTCTATATCTGTATAAGTCATCTCAGCCATTATATCAGCGTTACAGTTCTTAATTGTTTCGATGGGATCTAAACCCGTAATTGCCTTTTTACTGGCACTTTTATATTCTTCAATTTTCCCATCATTTTCTAAAACATCAAGCATTTTGCTTACATCGATGCCATTGGGATCGAAGATGGCACCTTTTAACTTATCAGAAATTGCAACTACGTTTAAATCTGGTTTTTTTTCTGCAATAATCCTGAGCAGACCTTGACCTACAGTACCACACCCGATCATTGCTAAATTTTTTTTCTTCATACTTTCTCCTGTTCAAATTTTTAATATTCTCGGTAGAATAAATGACTAGTTGTTAAAATTTAATCTATTGAGCAGATTAAGCCATTTTGTATCCTTACCCAGACATCCAGGTAAAGATTGCACGTTTAATATTTCAAATAATTTTTACTTATTTTACCCTTATAGTTAAACAGCTTGTCAACAAATTCAGTTACGAAATTAAAATTTTGCAGCATAGTAGAAATTCATGGTTTCTGATTTCCGGCGCAGGTCAAAATCCCAGCAAGAGGCCAAAAAATCCTATCCCTAATCCCACACTTAAGTTGATGAGCTTAACTACGATAAACCCTCTTTTTGATTCTGCTAGCATGGGAAGCATGCCGTGACCATCCTGCACGATTGAACTGGCAAGTAAAACACTAATGGGAATTGCTCCTTCAGCAAAAAGCATAACAAATATCATATGGGGTCCGGATTCGGGAATCAAGCCAACCAGGCAAGCTATCAACAATATCAAAAGTTGATTTGTTTGAATCCAGGCTTGCACATCAAAATGCAGCATGGCAATTTCCAGAACCAGCAGGGCTCCGAATGTCCAGAGAAAAATTCTGGGAATATGCTTTTTAATTATGTGCTCCCACAAATGCTCCTTCAGGAAATGGTCAGGCACTGTAACAGCAACGAAAAGTGAGAAACTTGTGGTAATTAATAAAGTAATTCGAATCCAGTTCCACTGGGCAGGACCGATCTCACCCAGGATAATACTGCCCACAAAAAAAACTAAGATCCCAGTTAACAGAGCGCGCTGAAGTGTGCAATGTTTTATTTGATTCCACAAAATATTTTTTTTAAAGCACTTACAATACTCCTGCTCATGAATTGACAATTTATTCAATTTAATCTTATCATAAATTGAGCTGTGTGTAAAAAACCTATCTGTCAGGATTCCAGCAATTATTCCTACCCCAAACAGGATACCTGTAATAAGTACTGCTTTTCCCGGAAAAGTAGCAAACATAACAAAAGCCTCATCACCGCTGGTAGCTATCATGGCAGTCACAATTGCTCCTAAAGAGACAATCCTGTGAGAGAACAACGAAACTACAGTAAAAGCTCCCAGGCAGCCGGGAGTAGCACCCAAAAAAGCAGATAACAGATATTGCTTCCAGCTGCTTTTTTTTATTTCATCGTGCCATTTTCCCTTGGTCTGCACATTAATATATTCAATTACAAGCATCATTGTAAAGACAAAACCCGTGATCATAAGGGCATGCTTTACTACATGAATAAACATTTTAAACCTCGTTCAAGCTAAAAATAATCAATTTTGCTTTGCCTAACATATCCGAACCTATCCAATCTTATGATATAATTTGTTACCAATTTCGCTATTTTCTGCTGATGTTTAGACAACATTTTTTAAAAATATTTTTTTGTCAATTATATAATAGCAATAATCCCCTCTAATAATCGTACTCTCTAAAACTTTAGTTTAAAATCACCTAAAGATGTTTTTAGCCACAATTTCCAGACCATTCCTGTGATTATTTTGCTTCTCTGTCCTCTCTTAAGGCTCAGCTCTTATTATCTCTGTTACCTCAGACTCTATCACCGATTGCATCATATACTCCAATAACTCCTTCATCCTAAATAATCCTTCTTTTCTTGACAATAATTTCTCAATATTTCCAATCTTCTTGTTCTCGGCCATGTTGTTCTCCTTTCTTTCTTTTTTACG
>LSCK01000112.1 GCA_001577135.1 Cloacimonetes bacterium TCS60
AATCAGGAGTTACCCGGGATATTAAATTTCATGATGGAGAATGGAATGATAAGCATTTCACGGTGGTAGATACAGGAGGCCTGGTTCCCAATTCGGATGATCAAATGGAGCAAAGCATTCTGTCCCAGGCCGCAATCGCTATAGAAAAAGCGGATCTAATTGTGTTCGTTGTCGATAGTAAAGTTGGAGTCGCACCCCTGGATAAACACATCACAAAATTGTTAAGGCCTGTATCTGATCGCATAATCACAGTTGCTAACAAAGTTGATAATGTAAAATCTGAAATGGGAGTTTATGAATTTCAGGAATTAGGACTAGGTGAGGTTATGGGTATATCTGCCCTTAATGGCCACAATTTTGCTGACTTTCTGGATAAGCTTACAGAAAATCTACCGGAAATAGAACCCGATGAAGAAGAAGCTAACTACACGGCAATTGCTATTGTAGGCAAACCCAATGTGGGCAAATCATCTCTGGTGAATCAAATAACGGGACAGCAAGCAGTTATTGTAACACAGGAACCCGGTACCACACGGGACTCTGTTCACCTTAACTATTTTTATCAAGACCAAAAATGGCGCCTTATTGATACAGCTGGATTAAGGAGAAAAAATAAGGTGGATTTTGGAGTGGAATACTTCAGCAACATTAGAAGCATAAGAAGTATAGAAAACTCGGATACCGTTGTTGTTTTGATCGATGCTACTCAAAAAGTATCAGCTCAGGACAAGAGAATTATTCGTTACGCTAGATCAAAATTTAAGAATATTATACTGGCCATCAACAAATGGGACCTGATTGAAAAGGATGGCAAGACCATGTCCAAATTCATCGATTATTATAAATATCATCTGGATTTTGTCAGTTATGCTCCCCTGGTTTTTATTTCTGCTAAATATGGAACAAAAGTAACAAAGCTGTTGGAAAAGATCATTGAAGTAAGGAAAAATAATTTTGAACGAATAAAAACATCAGATCTAAATAAATTTATTAAGAAAACCGTAGCAAAAGTACCACCGCGACATCCTTCCAGAAAACGCGTGAGAGTGTATTATTGCACTCAAGCAGAAGTTGATCCTCCCACCTTTGTTTTTAGCGTTAATAATCCAAAGCTAATCACAAAGAATTATAAAAGATATTTATTAAATGAAATAAGAAAAGAATATGGCTTTGAAGGTGTAACCCTTAAATTATTTTTCAAAGAGAGATAGATGAAAATAGCAATCAGTTTTATTGTGGCATATTTACTTGGATCCACCCCGTCTGGTTTTATCCTGGGCAAATTACATGATGTAGATATTCGGAAACATGGCAGCCACAATATAGGTGCTACAAATACCTTGCGAGTGCTTGGTCCTGTTTCTGGTATAATTTCTCTTCTGTTCGATGTAGCTAAAGGTTTTTTTGCAGTTTATTTTGCCCGACTTCTGCTGGCAGGATATTCGGGAGGAACTTCTCACATACTTTTAGCCTTAACCGGTTTACTAGCAATCGCTGGCCATGTGTTTCCACTGTTTCTCAAATTCAACGGGGGCAAGGGAGTAGCAACGGCAGCAGGTGTTTTTTTCAATCTTCTCCTGATACCTTCAATCATCGCTTTTGGCATTTTCATCTTAACTTATATTCTCTTTCGATACGTTTCCCTGGCTTCAATCTGTGCCGTAATAGCCCTTTTTATAACCGAATTTATCATAAACCTCCCAGATTTTGGCGAATGGACTTACCTTGTTTTCTCATTTATTATCATGTTATTGATACTGATTCGACATAAAGGAAATCTACAAAGATTGAAGCAGGGTAATGAAAATAAATTATAATTCAAACTTGAACAATAGGTGAAATTATGAAAACACAAGAAGCAAAAAAAATACTGGATAAATTATCAAATAAAAAAATAATGGTTATCGGTGACCTTATTCTAGATCAATATATTTTGGGCGATGTGAACAGAATCTCGCCTGAAGCTCCTGTGCAGGTTGTAAAAGTTGACAAGGAAAAATTCGGATTAGGCGGAGCAGCTAATGTTTCCAACAACATAAAATCCCTGGGAGCAACCCCTATCGTTGTGGGTTCCGTGGCTAATGATCCGGCTGGGAAACAGATGAAATCACTTTTCGAGAAAAACGGTATTAACACTGATGGTATATTTACAACAAAAGATAAGCCGACTATTCAGAAAAAAAGAATTATTTCCAGAAACCAGCAATTAATCAGGATAGATTACGAAGACACTGAAAACACAAATAATCACCTGCAGCAAAAATTTCTAAAATTTATCAAAAATAAAATAAATGAACTGGATGCCATTATTTTTCAAGATTACAATAAAGGACTAATTACAGAGGAATTGATTGAGAGCACGATCAAATTAGCTAATAAACATAAAGTTTTAACCGGAGTAGATCCTAAGAAGAAGAATTTTTTCTCATTCCGTAATGTTACTCTTTTTAAGCCCAATCGAGCTGAAACTGAAGATAATATGAACACAAAAATATCTAGCGAAAAAGAACTTATTCCTATTGCTAAAGAGATGATAAAAAAACTTAGCTGCCAACATCTTTTAATCACCCTGGGGGCAGATGGAATGTTTATTTATTCAAAGGATGGCTCCTCTTCTTCCATACCCACTTTTACACAAGAGGTTTATGATGTAACCGGGGCTGGTGATACGGTAATCAGCACTTTAATGCTGGCTTTAGCCAGTGGTTGCAGTATCAAAAATGCTGCCATCATTGCCAATCATGCAGCCGGCGTAGTTTGTGGAAAAGTAGGAGCAAAACCAGCCACAAAAGAAGAAATTCTGGAATCATTTCATAATTGGCATAAGGGGAATAGATGATCTTAAACTGGAAAGAGATAGAGAAAGTTGTACAAAATATCCATGAGAAAAATGAGAAAATTGTTTTCACAAACGGTTGTTTTGATTTAATCCACAGTGGACACATAAAATACTTACAGGAAGCCAAAAATTTGGGGGATTATCTTATTGTAGGATTGAACAGTGATAGTTCTGTAAAAAAATTAAAAGGTCCCGACCGTCCGATAAACGCTCAAGCTGATAGAGCAATAGTTTTGAATGCTTTGAAAGCAGTTGATCATGTTGTGATCTTCAATGAAGAAACTCCCCTACAGCTAATTAAGCTAATTGTACCGGATATTCTTGTGAAAGGTGGGGATTGGAAACCGGAAAATATTGTAGGAAGCAGAGTTGTTTTGCAAAACGGAGGAAGCGTGAAAAGCCTAAAATTTATTCAGGGAAGATCCACCACAAATCTCATAGAAAAAATCAAACGAAATTAAGACAACCTACATTAAAGATATAAAACCGAACTTCCCTTTTACTACTTTTTATTTGATTTGAAAATCCACCAAAGCAGCAAAAGCACAATCGGAATTAAAAACAGAAAAATACTATTACTTGAATCCAGTTTAACAGAATACTCTTTCTTTTCCTCGGTAACCTCTGGTTCTTCCTTAGTTTCCTTTGCTTCTGCTGGGGATTGAGCAGTAGCTTCAGGTTGTTCTGAAGCGCTTTCAGTAAGCTCCTTCTTTGCTTTCTTGTATTTCATTTTGTACATAGAGAGAGTTTTCCTGCTTTCGTTGGGAAATGCCTCTCGAAGATTTGAATTTGAACCATAACCTGTTTTAGCTAGTTCCTCGGGATGTTCATCAAACCATTTAAACACTTTTTCCTTTATAGTCATTATTTACCTCCGGTATTTTGTAAAATTATAATTTATCATCGTAATCGACTTTTCCATCAGATTGATCGAACTCTTTTTCAATTTGGCCGATTTCATCTAAAACTTCAGAAAGAATTAATGATTTGTCTCTATAGGGCAGGAATGAACTCTTGAAACCATTTATTATCAAGTTTTTTATCTTTTCATAATCAAAATTGAATTCTTTATGAGCAAGCATGTATTCATTTGTCATGGTCGTGTTGGAGACAAGCCGGTTATCCGTATTTAAAGTTACCCTCAAACCCAGGTCATAAAATATGGGAAAGGGGTGTTCCTTAAACGATTTGACCGTATGAGTATCGATATTACTTTTCAAGCATATTTCGATTGGAATTCTATGATCATTTACATAATTTAGAAGGTCACCATCCTGGATCAATTTAGTACCGTGACCAATACGATGAGCACCGCAATAGTGAATTGCCTGATGGATACTTTCTGAGCCATAGCCTTCACCTGCGTGGATAGTTATATTGAGATTATTTTTCAGGGCAAGATCAAAGGCTTCCCTGTGTTCAATAGCAGGGAAGTTATACTCCTGGCCTGCCAGATCAAAGCCAAGCACACCTTTATTCTTGTAAGTAGTGGCAAGACTGGCCAGCCTCAATGAAATTTCCGGGCTCATGTTTCTCATTCCACTAAAGATTAAACCAGTCGTTATACCAAAATCCTTTTCTGCCTGGGATAATCCATCCAGAACAGCATTTGATACGGTTGTTAGACTCAAACCTTCTTCTGTATGTAAAAGTGGACAAAATCTAATCTCGGTGTAGCGAACGTTTTCTTTAGCTGCATCTTCTGCTAATTCATAAGCAGCTCGTCGTAGTCCCTCTTCATTCTGAAGAACTTTTAGGGTGATGGAAAATCCTTCTAGATAATCACCTAGATCATCGGCATTTTCTCCTGATATAATTTTTTTTAATTTTTTGGGATCTGTGCTGGGAAGATCTATTTTAAATTGTTTTGCTAATTCCAAAATAGTATCAATACGAAGGGAACCATCCAGGTGAACGTGTAGATCGGTCTTGGGTAATCTTTTCAATAATTTTTTTGTAATTTTCATAATTTTTTCTTTCTATATGATTTCATTTTTTTAAATTAATAAATTGGATCGAACAATTGGTGAATTAATTTTTCCAATTAGACAAGTTTATAATTTTTTGGACAAGCATTTTAGATTTTTTTTCACTTTCACTCTCCGCAAAGATCCTGATTATTGGTTCTGTACCCGACTTTCGAATATGAACCCAAAAATCCTGATCTACGACTTTCAAGCCATCCGTAGAATCATATTCTTGCTCAGGAAATAACTCCTTGATCTCTTCCTGTAACTGCAAAAAATCTAATTCATCATCAATAGGCACACTTGTTTTATAAAATTCAAAATCAGGTATTTTTTGCGCTAGTTGAGAAAGTTTGTTACCTGTTTTTGCCATAGATGATAAAATAAGTGCCATAGCCATGGGAGCATCTCGGGTATAGTGAAGGTCGGGTAGAATGATTCCTCCATTGCCTTCACCACCGATTACGCAATCATGCTCTTTCATTTTATCGGCTACATTAATTTCGCCAACTTTTGAGCGGAAGATCTTCACATTATATTTTTCTGCAATTCTATCTGAGATCATAGAGGAGGAGAGATTTGTTGCTATATTTCCTTTATTTTGAGATAAAATAAAATCCTCTACAAGTCCCAGGGTATATTCTGTACCCAGGGCAATTCCTTTATCAGAAACGAGGGAAAGACGATCTACATCCGGGTCAGTAGCAAAACCGATATCAGCACTTTCCTCTTTAACCAGATTTTCTAACGAGCTTAAATTCTTTGCCTGTGGTTCCGGAACTCTGGAAAATTCTCCGGTTGGTGCTGAATAAAGCTCTATGACTTCGCAACCCAATTTATTTAGTAAAATTGGAGACATAGCTACTCCAGCCCCATTAGTAGAGTCAATTACCACTTTAAAATTTTTTGCCTTAATTTTCTCTACATCGACATAGGGCAGAGCGAGAATTTTTTTGATATGGTTCTCTACAGCTTTAGTATTCTGTGTCAGCTGCCCCATTTGATCCCAGCCTAATTCATCTACCTTTTTGGGATCGATTTCCCAAAATTTTTCAGCATCAGCTTCAGTCAAAAAAGTTCCGCTGCCTTTGATTAATTTCATGGCATTCCATTGCCTGGGATTATGGCTGGCTGTAATAGCAATACCGCCCATGGCATCACTATTTTCAACCTCCAGCAAAATTGTTGGAGTGGGGCAGATCCCCAGATCTTCTACATCACATCCAACAGAAAGCAATCCAGCCGAGATTGCCTGAAACAACATCTTTCCGGTTTTGCGGGAATCTCTTCCAATTAAAATTTTTCCTCTTGTGCAAAATTCACCAAATTGTTTGGCAAATTGCATTGCTAGTTCTGCGGTTAAAGCCTCACCCACAATTCCTCTGATTCCCGAAACACTTTTCATTAATTTAGACACAAATCACTCCTTATTAAT
>LSCK01000113.1 GCA_001577135.1 Cloacimonetes bacterium TCS60
AAGTCACACTTTTTTAACCAAATTAAAATTGCCGGAACTGTTTGCAGAACTGGAAGAATCAAAAATAAATCTAGAAAAAATTACGAAAAAAAAAATTAGCCATCTTTCTCTCCCAGGAGGCAGATATAATAATAAGGTTTTGAAAACTGCTCAACAAATTGGTTACCATACTGTCTGCAATTCAGAAATTAACCCTAACGGTTTTCATACCAATCAATTCAAATTAGGCAGAATTGCTATCAAAAAAAATATGAGTTTGGATGATTTTTCTAAAATTATTAAGCAAGATAAAGGTTTTATTAAAAAATTACAAATTTTCTCTTTCTGGAAAAAAATAGCTAAAGCGTCCCTGGGAAATGTTTTATATTACAAATTATGGAATTTGTGGAACCATTGATCTTTAAAGGGAGGAGTTCTGTTTAAAATTTTTAGTATTGCCTTTGGTTTGATTCTGTTTATTATTGTTTACATTTATCTGGGATATCCAGTATTTATTTGCTTATTAAGTAAAATCTTCACAAAATTGGACAAGCAACACAAAATGATTATTAAAACCAGTTCTGACGCTTTACCTTTTGTCAGCCTTTTCATACCAGCATATAATGAGGAAAAAGTAATAAAAACTAAGATCAACAACAGTTTAGGACTGCAATATCCCCAGAATAAAATCGAAATCGTAGTTGCTTCTGATGGTTCTACTGATGATACGAACAAGATCGCATCTACATTTGGAGACCAGATCACTTTTTTTGAATATTCCGAACGTGGGGGAAAAACTAATTTAATAAACAAAACAATTCCAAAACTCAATGGTGAAATCATAATATTTTCAGATGCTTCTGCTATTTTAGAACAAAATGCATTACACAAGCTGATCAGACATTTCAGGGATGATAAAATCGGGTGTGTTTCCGGACAATATAAGCTGGGTAAAGGCAATTCCACTTCTAGCTCAACAGGGGAAAGTATATATTGGAGATATGAAACAACAATTAAAAGCTGTGAAAGTAAATTTTATTCAATATTAGGTGCACATGGTGCCCTTTATGCTATTCGTGCAGAACTGTTTGAACCATTACCACCAAACGCAATTAATGATGACTACATTTTACCAATGCTTGCTGTAAAACATGGTTTTAGAGCTATTTATGAAGAGAAAGCGATTGCTAAGGAGATTGTTCATGCTTCCATAAAAGGAGAAGTAACGCGTAGAAGAAGAATCTCGGTTGGCAATTTCCAGCAATTATTTATTTTAAAAAGCCTGCTTAATCCTTTTAGAGGTAAAATAGCATTTGAGTTTATATCGCATAAATTATTGAGAAGCTTTGCTTTCGTCTTTATGGTTTTATTGTTTCTTCTCAATCTATTTTTACATACTCCATTATTTCTATCTTTGCTCATCTTTCAAATATTTTTTTATGTAACCGGACTATTGATGTATCTGTTTAAAATAAAAGAGTGCAGGATTAAATTATTCACTATTCCTTTTTATATTTTTATTATTAATTATTCCTCCTATTTAGGATTCGTAGAATTTTTGAAAGGAAATGAGGAGACGCTTTGGGAAAAATCAACCAATTGATATCTATAAATTACTGAAAATAATTTGTAAAAATGACTGTTATGAAGTTTTTTAAGTAAATTACTGGACAAACACCATTGCTTGATTAATTTATGACTAAGAGCATGATAAATACAAAAATTCAGAGAAATTTCCTATGAAAGATACTTTTCCCGGTTATTATAAACCAACGGAGATAGAATTAAAAAGATTATGGGAAAATTGTGTTTTCGCTTTGGATGCGAAGGTTTTATTAAATTTATATCGGTATTCTGCGGAGACTAATTCAGAGATAATTCAGAACTTACAAAAAATTTCAAATCGTTTGTGGATACCTTATAATGCTGCATTAGAGTACCACCAGGGCAGATTAGATGTAATCGAAAGCCAGGAAGATTCATATTTAGGACTTCTAAATTTCCTGGATAACACTAAGTCCGAACTCAAGCAACGCCTACTTTCAGATAATAACTCTTATCTATCAGATCAACTAATCGATAAAGTCGTCAAAATTTTTAATGATATACAGAATAAATTAATGAGCAAAAAAGATGATTACCTCTCCCTGTTTGAAAATGATGAATTAAAAGGTACTGTATCCAACTTAATGGACAGAAAGGTTGGGCCACAGTATTCTGATGATGAGTTAAGTAAAATTTATGATAACGCTGCAGATCGTTTTTCCAAAAAAATTCCTCCCGGCTATCTTTCGGATGACAGCGAACTGGATCGGGAAAAGTTCAATAAATTTGTTATCTGGAAGCAAATATTAGATAAGGCGAAAACAACCTACAAACCGATTATCTTTTTGAATGATGAAAAAACTGATGATTGGTGGTTAAAATTCAAGGACAGAATCCTCGGTCCCCGACCCGAATTGATCAGGGAAATTAAGAACAAAGCCAATGTTCCTTTTTATATGTACCGGATTGATCCATTTATGGAAAATTCTCAGAAATACCTTGAACTTTCCATTAAGCAGGAAGCTATTGATGAAGTACAGAAATTTCGTAAACGGGACGATGAAGCTATCTCAGATAAAACACAATTAGCAAAACAACTGAGATTTCAGAGGGAAGCCGTTTTGAATCTTTCTCAAGAACTGGATGATTTAGCTAATCAAACCGAGCTCTTCAATTTAAAAGAAATATCCAATGCTTTAAAACAATACAAGGGGAAACAAAAAATTACAAAAGCAGATATTCTCAAAGAACCAAAAGAGAATACTTAGCCTGGGGTACCTGAAGAGTAAATTAATTATTTGATTAATTTATAAAATTTCTCATCAAGTTTATTTTCTAATTCGTTACACATTTTGTCAATTTCAGGATTTAATTCTACCTGTTTACCTTTTCCCATGGCTTTTATGTGCACCTCATTCACAATTTCTATACCAGGAAAATCTACTTCTATAAAATCATATATTTTTTTCATCATTATTTCAGGTTCTTGTACAAAATATTCATATTTGCACATATATACTCTCTTATCGCTATACAAATCCGAACTAAAATAAAATTGATTCCGTACAAACCAGAATAGAGCAGCAGCAGTATATGGATTCATATCTTGAGAAAAATATTCCATCACCTTTTCTCTAATCTTAGGAGGGACACCTTCAGACCTCCAATTATGGGATGCATAATTAACAATAGGTGCTAAATTTCTTATACCATTTCTCAGACCAAAATGAGCTAAATTAGAATTTATACTGTCCTTATAACCACGGTACATCCAGAGGGCGTTTGAACTTTTTAATCCCTTGAGCAGCTTTGGGGTATACTGGCTTTCCACCAATGGTTTAAAGACAATTAAGGGTGCGTGTACTTTTGCAAATGTTATATTTACATCACGCAGTGGATTAAGGCGTATTTTGTTAACTTTATCTTGAGAGGATAAAATACTGATATCCTCAAACACTCTGGTTCGTTTATCCTTTTTGAAAACCTTTTCCATGATACTGGTTCCCGATCTTTGGTTTCCCACAATAAAAATTATTTTCTTCTCAATTTTAGAAGAAAATACAAAAAATCTATAAATATATTTGTAGATTAAATAAAGGCGAAAAGCAATTTTTGAGAAATATTTTTTCATAATCATTTATAAAATATTGGGTATCAGTTTTCCACTTTACCGAATATTGGGGGCTTCTCTCCCACTTCCCAAAATCCGATATCTGGATTTTTATCTTGAGCCTCGTTGGTGATGGTCGGAATAATAACTCCTTTATTAACCGGTTTAGAATTTGGCTTTATCATAAAATTAATAGAATTCGGATTATATGTGTAACCTTCTTTAGGAGGTTTTAATTCAACAAAATCAGCGTAATCTACTATTATACCATGCTTTTCCTTTCCAGTTTCATGAGCAAATTTGTATAGATTGTCATATCTTAGATTGGTTTTGGAATTATCTGCCGACCACGTAATAAAGGGTTGATTATCAGGTTTATTATAATAACCATTATAATCCATCTCAGAGCGTGGATCAGCAGTCCCTGTTTTTAGTGCATAATTATCATTGCCCAAAAATAAATTGTTTTTTATTTTTGTATTCTGCCAAATAGCATCAGACCAAAAAGCTCTACCTGCACTAACAAAAGTATTATTGTAAATTAACAGACCGGAGGGCCAATTA
>LSCK01000114.1 GCA_001577135.1 Cloacimonetes bacterium TCS60
TAAAAAGTCAGCAATACTGTCAAGTTTTTATACCTTGTTTGTTATACGAGTTATTATACAGCAAAAGTGCTATTGGAGAATGATCAATACTCTCATATTTTAAAGTATCAAAAACGTTCGTATTTTATACGTTCCAGAAAAGTTTTCATGATTGTGTATGTTGCGGTAAGAAAACTTACAAAATTTGCTCTTCCTCAATAGCACCAATTACAGTTGCATATTGTGAACTGTGCCAAGAAAAACAATGCTGAACCTTGGTTTTTGGTTGAAGCGTTAGGAAAACAAAACAATGGGAAATTCTGTGGTTATTTATTGGATTCAGTAACGATTTACGAAGATGGTGAATATAAAAGCATGAAAGTAAAATTGAGCACAATAATGTAAAGTAGAAAAAAACATCTTGACATTTTTGTTTGACACGAAACGAATCAATTTCGTAAAAGATAAACTTGCAGAGGATTGTATGAATGAGCGATATAGTAAAGATAAAAATAATGGCATCTATAAGAAGAAATAAACGAATGAGTTATTCGCATATGAACCCAAATCGGCATCCTAAACGACATATTTCGTTTAGTAGCAAGTTAGCGCCAATTCAAAATGACCGACTACAAAGACATATTTGACAAAGCAGAAGAAACCCTTAGACAACAGTCATGGTTTTCTGACACGGACTTCGACCGACAATATGGACGCTTCAAAAAATTTGAGAACAAGCAGCGGACAGACCAAGAATTATTTGAAATACTGACAATGATAATTTTCTATTCAGGGTTTCGCGCTTCGACTGTTGAGAGTAAAGAAAGAATTATTTTAGGACACCTACCCGACCATGAGACGGTTGCTCGGTACACGGACAACGACCTAAAACGAATTCTCGCTGACCAGCAAATGATTAGAAATAAGAGAAAAATTAAAGGTTGCATAGCAAATGCCAAAACATTCAAAGACATAGTTGACGAGCACGGCTCTTTCCAAAACTATCTTGACAGCTTTGACGCTAATTCATCCTTTGACAACCTTGTACTACTAAAAGAGGAACTTAAATATCTTTTCGACTATTTGGGCGACACGACAGTTTATCATTTCTTGACTGACCTTGGTTTCAATGTCCTCAAACCCGACCGAGTAATGTTGAGAATATTCAAACGCCTTGGACTTATAGAAAGTGAAAAACAACTACTAAAAACAGTTGTACAAGGCAGACAGTTTGCCAAATCAACCGGGCATCCAATAAGGTATATTGACATCATCTTTGTAAAATATGGACAGCAGGGGGAAAGTGACGCATTTGGACTAAAAAACGGAATTTGTCTTGAGAAAAGCCCTGACTGTAATGTTTGTGGACTGACTGCATATTGCAAATACTATGAAAACAAAAATTAAAAAGAACTGGCGCTAACATAGGCTATAGGCAAGCGGGGGGACAGTAGTAAAATGAACATTTTTACACATAACAAACTTTGGTTGCGGTGGACAGGAACGGTGCTCCGGAAGCCCGCCTGCCCATAGCCAGGGCTGTTACCTGCCATATTTAACAGAAAGAAATAGAATGATTAATAAGAAAAAGGAAATAGTAAACTTTTTTCAACCATCGGAAGAAAATATGTTGATAATATATTGTCCGTTGTGGAAATAGAAAGATTAAAACAAGACAAATATTATGCAAATAAAATGTTCTTCTATTATTGGGCATTTGAAAGACAAGGTACCCCGATGGGATTCAAAATTGCTGCAATACAAACAATTGATACTGCAAAAGAGGGGAACTATTCCACAGAATTTTCAAAATATTACAAAGGAAAACCTAATAAGAGAAACAATCCAATTTTAGATAAAAGAATTACCAATTTAGACATTGCAGACATTGTTTGTACGATTGAACAGAAGAATGTTGAAGAAGCTTTTAATAAATTAAGTTTAAACGGTATTGGACAGAAAATTAGAGCATTTTTCATACGTGACATTGTTTATTTATTGAAACTTGAAGAAAAAAATACAATTGAATTTGCTGACTAATTGTTTATGAATCATATAGATGTTTGGGTTAGATTGACTGTAGAATATTTAAAATTGAATACACCTAATGATATCAGTTTAAAGTCAAACAAATACCATTTAGAAAGGAAAGATTTTAATACTACCTTGACTCTTACAAATGCTTGTGTAGAATTTAATCTATCACCATTATTGACAAATATGGGAATCTGGTATTATATATTATATTTTATAGCAGACAGCAAACGACTTCAATTATTATTCGAAAGCAAATCCGTTGAAAAATTGGAAAACGAAATGAACTTAATGAAAGGTTTTAGTGAATTTAAATAAAACCACTAATTGAATAAATATGATTTAACAAAATGAATCACCCGTTGAAGAATATCGAGAGATTCTAGTTAAATATTGAGAAATTTGCAATTAAACTTCATGATTTCATGGTTTCTAATTAGAGGTAAAACTTTCTTTGCAAGTTTACGTTCTCCTTTGTCCCATCTTACTAACAATTTCTCAAAAGCTTTGTTACTATATTGAATGTCACATTCTAATAAATAGAAATTTATTTTTTTTGATGAGTTTAGGAGTGACGCCATTTTTTTTAACTCGTCTTTATAATATCCTATATCTAATGTGCCTGTATTGAAACACTGGTATACTACATGTCTGTCTTGACCTGGTAATGCACACGCTGAAGCAGTCCTATGTACTAATTGATAAGCTATTTGTTCTATATTAATAATTGAGAGATTCGAACCAAAGACTTTATTTATCAAATTGAGCCAACCATTCAACACCTTTTTTCTATTTGACGACACTGGGTTTTTCAACCATTTCTTAACTGTCATATAGCGAGGTTCAGTATACTTTGCTTCAATTGCAATTGTAATGTTTTTGTTGCAAATCATTAAATCCGTTTGTGAAGGTCTTCCAGTTCCTTTTCGGACTGGAACTTTATACTCAAAACAAGCATCTACATCTTTAAGTGGTTTATTACTAATATTAAGATTATTGAATAATGCCTTCATTCTGTTATTGATATCTTTCCAATAAACTAATAATGGAATCGTTGATCTTCTAGGTGAATCAAATTCCTTCATTTTATAGCATTTGATTAAATCACTGAATCCTGTATACCGCCCTGGATTTCTACTAAATTTCTTACCATACATCAATCTTATATTCATAATCTTCTCCTACTACACAAATTAATCAACTCTTCCATTATCATCACCATCGCAAATGTATCCAATTCACAATATTTTAACAAACCTTCAATTATGTGATCCCTTTCTATATCACTCATTTCTGTGAACTGCATTTTGGCATAAGCAGTCATAGCAGCACCACCATCTGCCAGTTTAGGATCCGTTATAAAATTCTCCAGTTCCTGCTGATCTATATCATCGAAAATAGAGGGGAGTAATTTGTATGGATTGATTATATACCCCTGCTCATCTTTCTTTATCCAAACTCGATCAGGATCAAAATTCAAGCTATTGATCTTATTACCTTTCCCATAAACGGGTTTACAGTACTTTTTCTGAAGAAAACCGCTGCTATTTAAAACTGCCGGCAAAACAGCTTTGATCGAATTAGATCCCTTCATAAATGGATTATAATAAAACTTTTTAATTAACTCCAACATATCAATCATGTTTCGCTTACCTTCCCATTGTTCAACTGAATCTTTACGTGACTTTGTAATTGTTTTTATCCATTTACAAAGTATCGCTTTGTCAGGTTCATTTGATACTGTTAACTGATCATATATGATGTTAAGGTAAGTATTCTCATGCGGTGCATATCGGAAGATAGACCCATTATCTTCTTCTAATTCTGCCTTTAAAGCTCTGATAAATTCGAAATTCGGGAATATGCCCCGTTCTGTATTAATGAATTCACCCTTATGTTCAATTGAGCCGTCTTCATACATTGTATGATGTGAGAATTGAAATGCAACACCTTCATAAGGTCTTCTCCCTTTATTAAAAGGTATAGCAACAGCAGTTGTTTCAAAGTCTATAAAGTGCAATGGCCATTCCCATTTTCTTAATTCACCCTCAAAACCAATTTTATCAAAATATACACTCTTATCATTCGTTTTAATTTTTTCCACCTGCAGCCATTGTCTTTCAGTTGTTGATAGCCCAATATTTGTAGCTGGTTTGATCCCAATATCTTCTTCTGTAAGATCTGCAAGAAAGTATTTTCCATTATCCATAAATGTTTGCTTTTTACGAGAGTTCCATAACTCAAAAATATTAGGTTTCTCAAAATCATCATCACCCCATTTTAAAGTATTTTTCCAGCATTCTTTGAAACCGCTTTTAAAACCTGAAGATTCCTGGTCCTCATCTACTTTGAATTCGCAATGCTGACACTTCTTTGCTTCCAGATGGGTGACGATTTTCTCATCCTTTTCATATTTATCTGCATAAAATTGGATCCATTCAGAAAATCTTCGTAGAGATGGAAGCAGATCATCCTTTCCTTCCCAGATCATATCAAC
>LSCK01000115.1 GCA_001577135.1 Cloacimonetes bacterium TCS60
CCAATGAAGTCATAACCGTAATTTATAACATTCTATCACTAATTTTGGGGAAATGGGTAACATAAATACAATAAATTAAGGAAAAGTAGTCTGCATCAAAATCACATGAAATGCTATCATACTTGACATCGAAAGTCCACACAAAATTTTTTACCAAAATATAATAATATGGAGGATTACAAATGATTGCTAATACCTTATTTATCCTTGCTCCTGTTGGATCTGCCATTGCCCTTGTTTTTGCGTATATTTTTTATATAAAAATGAAAAAGAAGGACGCTGGTAACGAAACCATGCGTGAAATTGCTGACTGGGTTAAAGAAGGAGCAAAAACTTATTTAAAACGACAATATAAAGTTGTCGCTATATTTTTCCTATTTGCTTTTATTTTCTTTATAATTTTATCTTTTGTACTTGGTGTACAAAGCAAGTGGACTCCTTTTGCCTTTTTAACCGGTGGTTTTTTTAGTGGTTTAGCCGGATTCTTAGGAATGATGACTGCTACAACTGCCAGCAGCAGAACAACTCAGGGTGCTCGTACTTCCCTAAATCAAGCTTTACAAATTGCTTTTAGAAGTGGTGCTGTAATGGGCCTTGTTGTTGTTGGCCTGGGATTACTTGATATCTCCATGTGGTTCATTATCCTAAAATACATTGTTAAAATGCCCGACCTCACTAGCATAACAACAATCATGTTAACCTTTGGTATGGGTGCCTCCTCAATGGCTCTCTTTGCTCGTGTAGGTGGTGGTATTTTCACAAAAGCTGCTGATGTTGGAGCAGATTTAGTGGGCAAAATCGAAGCAGGCATTCCCGAGGACGATCCCCGCAATCCAGGTACAATTGCTGATAATGTTGGTGATAACGTAGGTGATGTAGCTGGTATGGGTGCTGATCTATATGAATCCTACTGTGGTTCCATCCTGGCAACTGCTGCACTTGGTGCTTCTGCTTTTCTGGGAACTGGTATTCAATTAAACGCAGTAGTACTTCCCATGCTCATCGCGGGTATCGGTATTGTACTATCTATTTTTGGAATATATTTAGTAAAAACAAATGAAGATGCTACTCAAAAAACTCTTCTAAAGGCGTTAAGTAGAGGTGTGAATGTATCAGCTCTTTTGATCTTGGTTGTTTCTGCCTTTTTTGTGAATTTACTCTTAAAGGGTAATGGAATCGTCAATCCCTGGGGTATCTGGGGCTCGATGGTTGTGGGATTAATCGCTGGAATTTTAATAGGAAAATCTACAGAATATTTTACTTCCAGTGAATTTAAACCTACTAAAGGAATTGCAGAACAAAGCCTAACAGGTCATGCTACTGTAATTATAAACGGGTTAGCAGTTGGTATGGAATCAGCTGGTTTTCCTGTCATTATTATCTCCTTTGGTATAATAATAGCCTTTGGTCTTGCAGGTGGATTTACAAGCTTGGTTACCGGATTGTATGGTATCGGTTTAGCTGCTGTTGGAATGCTCTCTACTTTGGGCATCACCCTTGCTACTGATGCTTATGGACCTATTGCAGATAATGCCGGTGGAAATGCAGAAATGAGCAAACTCGGTCCGGAAGTTAGAAAACGTACAGACGCACTAGATTCTTTGGGTAATACAACGGCTGCTACAGGTAAAGGTTTTGCCATTGGCTCTGCTGCCCTCACCGCTATGGCTCTATTGGCAGCTTATCTGGAAGAAATTAAAATGGGATTCTTACATATTGGTACCACAACTATAAAAATTGCTGGTCAAACAACTAACGTTGCAGAAACATCTTTTACTGACTTAATTAATTATTATGATGTAACGCTTATGAATCCAAAAGTTCTTGTTGGTGTTTTTATCGGAGCAATGCTTGCTTTTGTTTTTGTTGCCCTCACCATGAAAGCTGTAGGGAAAGTTGCTGGCAAAATGGTAGAAGAGATACGTCACCAATTTGAAAATATCAAAGGTATCCTCAAAGGTGAGACTAAACCCGATTATCAAAAAGCTATTTTAATTTCCACAAAAGGTGCTCAACACGAGATGTTATTTCCTTCTCTCCTGGCAATTTTTGTGCCCATTCTTGTCGGATTAATCTTAGGTGTAGCAGGTGTTATGGGTATGTTAGTTGGTGGATTAACCACCGGATTTTCTTTAGCGATAATGTTGAATAATGCGGGCGGTGCCTGGGATAACGCCAAAAAATATGTTGAAGAAGGACACCATGGTGGAAAGGGCTCAGATCAACATAGCGCTCTCGTTGTAGGTGACACTGTAGGTGATCCCTGTAAGGACACATCAGGACCATCTCTAAATATTCTTATCAAGCTGATCAGTATGGTTAGTGTTGTTGTTGCCGGATTAACTGTTGCATACTCTCCAGCCATACAGAAATTTTTGGGAATATTTTAAATAAGTATTTCAAGCAATGAATTAAAGAAAAAGACCCTCAGAATTTTGAGGGTCTTTTTTTATTTTTTGTTAATTAATTTTTTTATTCTTTCTTTCGCATCTGGGGAAATAAAATAACGTCTTTGATGGAATGGGAATTTGTGAAAAGCATAACAATTCTATCTATACCTAAACCCAATCCACCAGTAGGAGGCATGCCATATTCCATTGCTTCCAGAAAATCTTCATCTACTTCACTTGCTTCCAGGTCTCCCAGCTCTCTATTCTTAGCTTGCTCCTCCAAACGTTCTCTCTGGTCAAAGGGGTCATTTAGTTCTGTGAATGCATTTCCGATCTCAGTTCCAGCGATAAAAATTTCGAATCGTTCAACCAATCTTGAGTCGGGAGATTTTGATTTTGCCAGGGGTGAAATTTCTTTGGGATAATCGATTACAAAAGTGGGTTGAATTAAATTCGGCTCTACAAAATTTTTAAAGATTTCATCTATTGCTTTCCCGTAGGTCTTCACTTCCAGTTCCAGATCTTTTTCATCACAGAAATCTAAAATTTCCGGCAAAGAGATGTTTTTGATATCAATCTCAGCAAATTCTTCTATCAGGTCCAGCAAGGGTTTACGCCTCCAGGGAGAAGTTAGATCAATCTTATGGTCACCATATGCAAAAGTTAAACTTCCCATTACTTCCCGAGCGA
>LSCK01000116.1 GCA_001577135.1 Cloacimonetes bacterium TCS60
ACAAAAAAGAAAAAGACAAAAAAGAAGAAAACAAAAAAGAAAAAATCTACAAAAAAGACGGATGAGAAGAATCACGAATGTGAAATATGCGGAAAAGCATTTTCTTCTAAAAGAGGCTTAAAGATACATATGGGCCTTGTCCATCAAAAATAAATACGGAGTACAGTATGGAAATTACAGTTAAAGAGATAAAAAAATTACGTGATAGAACCAGTGTGGGGCTGATGGATTGTAAAAAAGCCCTTAAAGAAGCCAAAGGTGATATGGACGAAGCTGTTCAAATACTGAGAAAAAAAGGTATAGCCAAAGCAGAAAAAAAAGCAGAACGAAAAGCTTCTGAAGGCATTATTTATTCCTACATTCATCCCGGAGCAAAGCTGGGTGTACTTTTGGAATTAAGCTGTGAAACTGATTTTGTTGCCCGTAATGATAAATTTTCGGATTTGGCCAAGAAAATTGCAATGCATATTGCAGCTACCGACCCCTTAGCACTTGATAAAGAAAGCCTGGGTCCTGAGATTGTTGAACAGGAAAAAGAGGTTTACACGGAACAAGCAGAAAAAGCTGGTAAACCCGAAAAAATAATTAGTAAGATAGTAGAGGGTAGATTGAATAAATTTTATGAAGAAAATTGTTTGTTGAATCAACCTCTGGTTATGGACGAAGATATCACCATTGAACAAATGATCAATGATGCGGTTATGAGTTTTGGTGAGAATATCTTTATTAGTCGCTATACTCGCTACAAAATTGGCGAACTGAATGAAGAATAAACGTCTTGTTCTAAAGCTGAGTGGTGAAATTCTCCAGGGTGAGAATGCTTTTGGTATCTCTGATCCTGTGATTACTGAAATAGCTGAAAATATCATCAGCTTGCAGGAATCCGGATATGAGATAGGCATAGTCATTGGCGGAGGGAATTTTTTCCGTGGTGCACAAAAGGCAGCTGAAAATATGGTTCGGGCTAGCGCTGATAATATTGGCATGTTAGCCACCCTACAGAATTCCATTGCTCTTAATGATAAATTTATTCAACTTGGAACAGATTCTGTGATTTTTACTTCTAGAAAATTTGGAAATATTGGAAGAGAGTTTAATCACATCGAAGCGAAACAAGCTCTTTCTCAGAAAAAAATTGCTATCTTTGCCGCTGGAACCGGAGCACCCTTCTTTACTACAGATACCGCAGCTATTTTACGTGCTTTAGAAGTAGAAGCTGGAAGAGTTGTCAAAGGGACCAAAGTGGACGGTATTTATGATAAAGATCCTGTTAAGCATCCCTCAGCAAAATTCTTTCCAAAAATTTCTTATGATAAATATTTACAACTGGAATTGAAAGTTATGGATATCACTGCAATATCTCTAGCAAGAGAATATCAACTTCCTATAAAAATATTTAACATTAAAAAGAAAAGTAATATTGTCCAAGCAGTTAAGAATGAAGAATTTGGCAGTATTATATCAAATTAATTTGTCTATTAATCAAACTAAAAGTGGGTAGGAAACTATGGATTTAAAAACTATTTACGACATGGCAGAAGATGATATGTCTAAAGCCCTCGAGTCTTTAAAAAGCAAATTAGTTAAAATTCGTACCGGAAAAGCAAATTTAGCCCTTCTTGATGATATTGTAGTTGATTATTACGGACAGGAAACTCCCTTAAAACATATTGGTTCACTCTCCACTCCTGAACCTCGAATGATTTTGATCAAGCCCTGGGAGGAGAATATGCTGGAAAAGATTGAAAAAGCCATTCTCGCCTCAGATGTTGGTATTACGCCGCAAAATGATGGTAAAGTCATTCGCCTAATTTTTCCCTCTCTCACCGAAGATCGACGTAAGAATCTTGTCAAAAAAGTTAAAAATTTTGGTGAGGAAGCAAAAATCGCTATTAGAAATAGCAGGCGTGAATACAACGACGAAATTAAAAGAATGGAAAAAGAGAGTGAAATTTCAGAAGATAACGCCCATATCGGTTATGATGAGATTCAGGATATAACCGATGAATTTACTGAAAAAACCGACAAAATTATTAATAAAAAAGAAAAAGAAATAATGGAGATTTAAATACTATGAGTCTTATAATTACATCTGATTGTATAAAATGTGGTGCCTGCGTTGAGGTTTGCCCGGAGGAAGCAATTGTAGAAGATGATACCCAATATATTATTACTGGTGATTGTATCGAATGTGGCGCTTGCCTGGCACAATGCCCTTTAGAAGCGATTAAAGGTAAAGAAGCTCAGCAGACGAAAGCTATGTAATTAGGATAAAAAAATATGGAATTTAAACCACAAACTGAAATTAACAAGAGAACCAATTTCTTCATAGGATTGGTTCTTTTTCTTATTGCTTTTATTATCTATTTTCTGACAAAACCTGCTTCTTTATCATTCTGGGATTGTGGAGAATATATCACGTGTAGTAGTATTCTCGGCGTACCTCATCCTCCTGGAAATCCCTTTTATATCTTACTGGGAAAATTTTTTACATTACTGCCCTTTGGACTCTCAGACGCCCAGGCGATATCACTACTCTCAATAATTTTTAGCTCATTTTCTGTTCTCTTTGTCTATCTCTCTATTGTAAAACTGGTCGCCATTTGGAAAACCAAATCTTCCTATGCTCATCTGGCTGGTATTATTGGTGCCCTCTTCATAGCATTTTCCAGTGAATTCTGGGTTAATGCTATAGAAGCAGAAGTTTACGGGGGCCTCTCCTTCTTTCTAACTCTTATTATCTGGTTGAGTCTGGTCTGGACTGAAAAACAGGAAAATTTTGACCATCAAAACATCTTGTTATTGATAGTATTTCTCTTTTTTCTGGGTTTTGGTGTTCACCAAACAACCCTGCAAATTGCCCCTGCAATTCTGCTTATAATTGTTTTCCCACTCCTGGATTTTAACAAAAAATTATTTAAAAAAGCGATTATCTATCTCGTTATATCCCTTGCCCTCTATTTCTTCTTTTTCTCTATCGGTAAAACGATTGGAAGGGGAAGCTTCGGGAAATACGTATTTGCACTTTTCACTATTGGTGTGTTAGTTTATTATCTTCATCCATATGTAAAGACAAAACTCTGGTTTTGGGCTATTGTCATGGTTGTTCTCGGACTCAGTACTCATTTGATATTACCGATTCGAGCAGCTACCGATCCCTTTATTAATGAGGGTGATCCCTCCACCTGGGGACGGTTTGTGGATTATGTTTTTAGAAAACAATATGGTCCTACCAGCTTTTTTGTAAGAAGAGCTCCCTTATCAGTGCAGTTAAATAAACACTTTCTCCGTTATTTTAGCTGGCAATTTTTTGATGCAAACACCATCTCTAATGTAATTCCACTTGCCAAACAATTTCTTCATAGCCTTTTTCAATTCATTACTATTTTCCTTGGTATTTCCGGAATTTATTATCAATTCAAGAAAAGTAAACGCTCTTTTATCTATTTGGCTTCTCTCTTCTTCATGTCCAGCATAGCCATGATCTTAGTCATGAATCTCCAAACAGCTGAAGTTCGTGACAGACCATACTTTTTTATTACTGCTTATTTGCTCTGGGCATTTTGGATGGGAATTGGTTCTATTGGTATAATTCGTTATTTGACAAAACGTATCAAAGTGCTAGGGCGTATTGCTATGGTTGTGCTGCTCCTATTACCTGTAGTGAATATGGCTTCC
>LSCK01000117.1 GCA_001577135.1 Cloacimonetes bacterium TCS60
TTCCAATTTTTTATCTAAAACAAATATGGAGGAAAATCCTAGTGGTAAAAGTAAAAGTTAAGAAAAATGAAAGTTTTGAAGATGCTTTTCGTCGCTTTAATCGAAAAGTACAACAGGCTAGAACCCTATCCGATATCAAAAAGAATCGCTATTATGAAAAACCTAGCGATGCAAGACGCAAACAGGTCAAAGCCAAACTAAGAAAACTAAGAAGAAGAAATAGATATTAATTTAGGATAACAAAAAATAGAATAACCCTCTTTTCAAAACAATTATACATTGTCCTCTAAGTTAGCTTAGAGGTTTTTTTATTTGGATACTACCAAACAATGCAAAACTCAATCCAGGAACTAGAGTTTAATAAGATTAAATCTCTCATAGAGCAGAATTGCTCATCTCCCCTGGGTCGAGAGGTCACGCGTAAGCTCGCTCCTGAGAAAAATACTGCTAAAATCAAGGAAAGACAAACTCTTATTTATGAAACGAAAGAGTTTCTTAGCAGTGTGCACACCTTACAGTTAACTGATTTGGAAGATACGCGCGAGTTGATCGGGAATCCCCAGAAGCATCAGGTTTTACAACGAGAAAGCCTGCATTTAGTAGCAAACAATGCCTATCTCAGCCAAAAATTAAAGAAAATTCCTCAAACTCAGGAAGAAAACTGGCCGCATCTTTTTGCCTTAATCAACAAATTGAAAGCCACACCAAAACTTGTCCACAGATTCATTAAAACTTTTGATCCAGAGGGTGAAATCAAAGAGGATGCCACGGCTGAACTAAAAAAAACCATTCAATCACAGCACACAACAAAATCACGCATAAGCACCTCCCTCCAGAAAATCCTCGATAAAAAACAGTATGCAGAAGTTGTCTCAGAAAGAATTATAACTAAACGAGAAGGCCGTTTTGTAATTCCCGTAAAGACCGAGAAAAAAAACGTAATCAAGGGTGTAGAACATGGGCGTTCGCAAACAGGAAGATCTATCTATCTCGAGCCTTTATCCGTGCTTGAACTCAACAACAGATTGGACTTCCTTAAGGACAGCAAGAAGAAAGAGATCCTAAAAATTCTCACCGAGCTCACCGCACTCATCAAAAAAAACAAAGTTGCTCTGCAACACAACCTGGATATTTTACAAAAATTAGATTTTATTAACGCAGCAGCGCTTTATTTTAAAGATTTACCAGCAACCATCCCTACTCTAACTGATAATTTTTCTCTCAAATTCTCCCAGGCCAGCCATCCTTTGCTCTATAACACTTTGGGAAAAGATAATATCATTCCCTTCTCCTTAACTTTAGGCCAAGATTTTCGGGTATTGATCATCTCAGGCGTAAACACAGGAGGTAAAACCGTTACGCTTAAAGCTGTGGGTTTGCTTACAATCATGGCACGTTCGGGCTTACTGGTTACAGCAAAAAAAGCTGAAGTTGGTCCTTTCCAATCCTTTTACACTGACATCAACGACGAACAATCTCTGGAAGATGCCATCAGTACATTTTCCTCTCACGTAAAAAAAATAAACAACGTCCTACATCAAGCTAATGAAAAATCCCTTATTCTGATAGATGAGCTGGGCACGGGCACAAATCCGGAAGAGGGCTCTGCTTTAGCTCAAGCAATACTGGAGACGTTAATCTCGCTTAAATCCAAAGTGATAATTACAACTCATCTGAATAAACTAAAAGTTTTTGCTTCCGAACATGGGGGCTGTCAGAACGGCTGTATGAGATTCGATGAAGACAGATTAAAACCCACCTACAAGCTTGACATCGGCTTTCCCGGAAACAGCTTTGCCCTGGACATTGCACGTGAATACAAGATCCCGGAGAATATACTCAATCGTGCTCATGACCTTTTGGATGCAAAAACTCTCAAGTTAAGTTACCTCCTTAAAAAAACAGAACAACAGCGTAATCGGCTCGCTCAAAAAATTTATAAATATGACCTCAAGCAGCAGCTTTTGGCAGATAAAATTACCAGCCTGGAGAAAAAGGAAGAGGATTGGACTAAAATTGAGAAACAGAAACGGAAACAGATGCTAGCAGAGGAACAAGAGGAGTTCGCACACCTTAAGCTGAAATTGGACAAAGAGCTAAAAAAAATCCAATCTATTAGCAAAAAAAATGTGAGGACAACTCCCCAGAAGTTAAAAAAATTGAGATCAGAGATAGAAAGCCAACAAAAAGAGATCACTAGCAAGAAGGATAAAATTTTAGAAGAGGAGCTGGAATCAATTGACAATCCTGGTAAAAATGATATTGTTTACATTAAATCTATGGATACAATTGGCAAAATAGATAAGCTGAATTCTCAACAAGTAGTGGTAAAATCTGATGGTTTGATTTTTTCTATTAAAATGAATGATATTTATCAAGTCCCACCTGGAAAAACAAAGCGGAGTAAGACCGATTCTGATGATAATGTCTCTATTACTGCAGATTTTGAGCGCGAAATCCCTTTTGAAATAAATGTGATGGGCTTGACCTATTCCGAAGCTGAGCCAGTCATAGAAAAATATATAGACAGAGCTGTAGTAATGGATTATACCAGGATTAGAATTTTACACGGCAAAGGTACAGGCAGATTACGCCGACAAATTAGAGACAAATTAGATAACGACACCAGGGTAGCAGAATTTTCTTACGCTCCAAATTCCGAAGGTGGAAGTGGTGTTACAATATTAAAATTAAAATGACCCATTACGACCAACAAACAATAGATAAAGTGAGAGAAGCGAATGACATTGTGGGTGTAATAAACTCCTATGTTCCTCTCAAAAAAAGCGGGGCAAATTTCAAAACAAAATGTCCCTTTCATGAAGAGAATACTCCCTCTTTTATGGTGAGTCCCTCCAAACAGATATTTAAATGCTTTGGCTGTGGCAAGGGGGGAAATGTCTTTAACTTTCTCATGGAATATGAGAAAATCACTTTTCCCGAAGCAGTGCAAAAATTAGCTGAAAGAGCCCAGATTAAATTACCCGAAAGCACCTCTTCTCCTCAGAAAAAATCTCTCTACAAAGAGATGTATAAAATTTATGAGCTTGCCCATCAATATTTCCGCCAGAATCTAGAAAAAAAAGAGAGCTCGGCTCTAGATTTTCTGGGCCAGAGGAAAATAAAAAATAAAACAATTAATAAATTTGAAATTGGCTTGGCTCTTGATAAATGGGACGGATTGAAAAATTTTCTTAAAGGAAAAGGTTTTTCTCGTAAAGCTGTATTAAAATCCGGTCTTTTTTCTCAGAAGCAGAATCGCATCTATGATAAATTCCGCCATCGCATTATCTTTCCCATCTTATCTGCGGACGGTAAAGTGTTGGCCTTTGGGGGGAGAGTATATGCAAAGGATGATGAGAGTGATGTAAAATACCTCAATTCTCCTGAACAAATCATTTATCAAAAAAGAAGGCATTTATATGGATTAAACATAACTAAGCGGGATATAATCAAAGCAAAAACTGCTCTGGTTGTTGAAGGCTACATGGATCTATGTAAACTTTATCAATTTGGCTTTACCAATATTGTGGCCAGTCTCGGTACTGCCTTAACTTCCCAGCAAATAAAATTACTTGCGAGATACGCCAAAAACATTATAATTTTATATGATGGCGATACAGCAGGATATGCTGCTAGTATTCGTGCCATCAATACCTGTTTGCAAAATGATATCTTTCCTGAGCTAGTCATGCTACCCTCTGGTTATGATCCGGATTCCTATCTGGATGAGTATGGAAAAGAAAAATTAACAGATTTGATCGATCAGGCGCTCCCCTTCTACCAGTTTATTGGAAAACATATGAAAGCAGATCTGGATCTCAAACATAAACGTAAAGCAATTAGCGCTCTTATGGATTCTCTCTCACTCATT
>LSCK01000118.1 GCA_001577135.1 Cloacimonetes bacterium TCS60
GTAGCAATAATTACTTTTTTACTTTTATACTTTTTACCATCCCGTGTTGTTATAATAAAATTCTTCTCTTTTGTAATATTTGAAACAGCTGAATTACAGATCTCACTTACATTCATTCTTTTCATTTCAAAGCGCAAAGCGTTGAGCAAGCTGGCTGCTTGTTGGGACCTGGGAAATATTCTCCCATGCGGCTGAATTAGTGGCTCAATCCCAAGCCTATGAAAAAATTCTAGCAGATCCTTTTGACCAAATCGCGCCAAAACTGATTCTACCAAATCTCTCGAATTTATATTATAATCTGCTGCTTTAACATCGATATTAGTATAATTTCCTCTACCATTGCCTGTAAGCAACAGCTTTTTACCTACACGTTTTTGTTTCTCCAAAATAGCAGTATTTGCTCCGCCTCTTGCTGCTGATATTGCCGCTATAAGACCAGCTGCTCCACCTCCAACAACGATAAGATCATACACTTTCATTTCCACCTCCCTTTTTACAATGTATTATGAAAAATATCAAAGATGCGTAGATCAGGAGCAATCCTACTAGATAGATTCCCCATTTGAAATTAACGGGTTTATATTGCTCAATAGCAATCTGAAATGTATCTGTTTTTGCTAAAGAAAGGAATTTTGATAAAAGAGAATTCTCAAAAATAATTTGAGTATAGTTCCAGACAAATGAGATAAAAATAGCAATCCCACCCAGAATCATGAGTACAATTTCTTTTAATCCAAACCGAGTTTTATAGCCGCTCTTATCAAGTTTGATAACAATCAGAGTATAGATGATCATAGATATAGCTACAATTATGGGGGCAAGCACAGGGCTGATCCAGGGCAGAGGAATCAGGAAAAGCAGGTCCCATGTAAATAATGATAGAGGCCAATCAAGAAATATTTTCAGACCAATATAATAGGAAATATCCCAGACACCAAACAGCAAAAAGAAATAGGCAAATTTCAGACGCCATTTTTTTGCTATAATTAAAGCAACAGTTCCCAACATAACCAAAGTAGCCGCTTCGCGAATCACTTCGATGGTTAGCAGATTCAAGGAGAATGCTTTTAGAGGGAAATCAAATCCCTCGGGATAATAAATTTGGCGCAAGTAAACTACTACAATGGTTTCCAGGATTCCCATAGCAAAAGCAAATATTGCAGAAATGATTAACTTTCTATTTTCAGAATAAAAACTGGAAATTTCGCTTCGACTAACCATCTCAAACCACCCCACTTTTTATAAATACATAAATCGAATTGTTTTTACATGAATCGTGAGCATAAAAAATCACTTCAAGGTGGAAATATTTAGTTTCTAAAACAGCCCTCTGCAGTTTCCTGCAAGTTTTTTTTATACCAAGTTTCATCGATTTTAACATCATTTCCTCCGAATAAATAAAAATCTAATAGCTAAAATTAATTGTCAATGTTATCAAATTTTATCTGCACACTTCTAAAATAAATGATAGAAGCTTTGCTTTTTTAATACTATAATTCTATTTATTGACTAATTTTTCGCATCACTAGAATTTTAAAATTTTAAATTATATTTTTTATAGCTATTTCTTGAAAGGAGTAGAAATGAAGTTTATAAAATTTATCGCAATTATACTAATTGTTTGTTTAGTTACTCTAGCCCTTGCTCAGAACAACACTTTTCTCATAAACGTCTCATCAAACTGGAAATATTTTGATAAAGGCAAAGAACTTCCTCAGGTCTGGAAAACATTAAATTTTGATGATTCAAATTGGGAAGATGGTAAGGCACAGTTTGGATACGGCGATGAGGATGAAACAACCATAGTTGATTTCGGAGGGGATGCTGAAAACAAGTATCCCACCACATATTTCAGAAAAGTTTTTAATGTAAAAAATCCTTCTGAATTTAAACAATTGTATGTACAAGTACTTAGGGACGATGGAGCGGTTGCATATTTGAACAATGTAGAAATTTTTCGCAGTAATATGCCGCAAGGTGAAATACTATTCGATTCATTTGCCTCTGATGCTGCTTCCGGAGGAGAAGAAGATATTTTCAATCTGTACGAAGTAGATCCCGAACTATTACAAAAGGGTAAAAATATCCTGGCTGTGGAGATCCACCAGGCATATTCCTCCAGTTCAGATCTAAGTTTTGATCTACAACTGGCTAATACAAAATTATTAGAAATAAAGCATTATGGTTTAACCGAAGGACAATTAAAACACGCTACTCAACCTCGGTTTCAGCAAACATTTTTGAAAAATCCCTATCTTTTAATCAATGGAAAAAATACACAAATGTTGGTTTTGTGGCAATTGAATAAAAAGCAAAAAGCCAATATTTTTTGGGGTGCTGATTCCGCTTTTGGTCTTGGTTCCGCTGAGACCGCCGAATACGGTGATGATCATCAGCATAAATATCTTATTAAAGATCTAGCACCAAACACAAAATATTATTATGCCGTATATGCCAAAGGAGAAAAAAGAACGGGATCTTTCTTAACACCTCCTGTAAAAACAGCTAAGAGATTAAAATTCATTGCTTATGGTGATACCCGCTCCTATCCGGAAGACCATAACAAGGTAGCAAAACAGATTCACAAAACGATAAAGAATGACCCTAAATATCAGACCTTTATACTTTTTAACGGTGATTTTGTTGGCGACGGAGATCTTGAAGCAGACTGGGATCTGGAATTTTTTGACCCGCAATATAAATATATCCAATATCTTCTTTCGCACATACCCTATCAATCCAGTATGGGAAATCATGAACACTCCGGAGTTCTGTTCGAGAAATATTTCCCCTACCCCTATGTTAACAAACGCTACTGGTCATTTGATTACGGACCCGCACACCTTATTATTCTCGATCAGTACAGAGATTTAGGCAAAGACAGCCAGCAATTGAACTGGCTTAAAAAGGATTTAACTCAAAACAAGAAGAAGTGGAAGATTATTCTCCTGCACGAACCGGGCTGGACAGCCGGAGTTCATAGAAACAACAAGGATGTGCAGGAATATATTCAACCATTATGTCTTAAACATGATGTAAAATTAGTTCTGGCGGGGCACAGTCATTATTATGCTCGGGCAGTTGTAGATGGAATCAATCATATCAGTACAGGTGGTGGTGGAGCTCCGCTTTATACCCCGGATCCTGACAAACCTTTTATTACTAAAGCCCTGGAAGCACATCATTTTTTAAAAATCGATATTGCAGATGATACTCTTACTTGCACTGCAATAAATGAACAAGGAGTTGTGCTTGATAATTTTAAATTGAGGAGGTAGGAATACGGGGGTTTCCGCCTTCTCCGCCTCGCAGCGTCTCATAGTCGCCCAGTCGCTTTGTCGCTTTATCGCTCTGTCCCACAGTTGCCCAGTCATTCTGTCCTCGCGTCTTTCCGCCTTTGCTGTTTATTTCACACCTTTATAATTGTTTGCCAGCTTCCGGGAGACTCTTCGTCAC
>LSCK01000119.1 GCA_001577135.1 Cloacimonetes bacterium TCS60
GAAATATCAAAATCCAGTTAGTGAGAGAGAAATTGAACTTAACTGGATTTTGTCGTAGTATCGATCTTTTTTGGTAACCGCTTAGGTATCCGCCATAGGTAAAAATAACAATCTTTCAATTGCTTCTGAAATCGATTTGCCTCTTCTTTTCGTGTTTTCAATTAGAGTCTTAAAAATCATTCTAGTCTCCCCTCCTGCAAAAGAATGGTTTCCAAAACTAACTTTCCTATGAACTACAAGTGAACGTAATGAACGTTCAGCTTGGTTGTTAGTGGGAGGTAAACCTGGAATCTCTATAAATAATGAAAAATATGATAATCTATCACTAAGTCTATTACATATATGTTCTAAGAAATCAGTTTTCTTTTTTAATGAACACATTAACTTTACAAGTTTGTTCTCAAAGTTTGCTCTTTCCTCTTGGCGTTTTTCAAGAGGTGGATCTTTGTCAACAAAATCCAGAGCTTCTTTGTAAAGCTCTGAAAGTTCTACATAAAATATTTTTTCTTCTTTTATTGTAGTCTCTTTCTTAGCATGTGCCTCAGTTTCAGTAAATATATGTGCCCAACAATTTTGTTGGTTCTCAAAATCATTATAACCAGCATAACAATCATTGATTGAAATTTGTTTACAAGATTTTCCAAAATCTTGTTCAACTACAGATTTACTTCTTGTATCTGCCAAACGATAAAAAACTGTGTCTAAGCTATCATATACCCAAACATAATGCATTTTTCCATTTATTCGCCAAGTTGTCTCATCTTTATGAGAGAACTTAGCTTCTTTAACCATTTCTAGATAAGAGTCATATTCTTTCTTGGCATTCTGTGCGATTCTAATCTCATTATTAGAGATGCTTGAATTAGTGATTTTCAAATTACATAAGTCAGAAAAGAAAGCTTCAAGAGGTCTCAAAGTCATACCTCCAATAGTTCTTAGATATGTATGTAATATTTGAACTCCTTTTCCAAAAGGTGATTTTGAATCTCCATTTGGGGACTCAGCTTGAACTTTACATCCACAATCTTGACAAGTCTTATCATGAAATATTTCCTTAATATTTATAGTTTTTATTACAATATCTGTGATAACCCTAGAACGAGTTTTTCTTGATTGCAAATTTTTACTATGACACTTAGGACAGTCACTAGGTGCAAAATGAACTTTTTTGTCTATATCTTCAGGAGTTTTCCTAGAAACTCCAGGATGACCTTTTTTTCTTCCTCTTATGATTGGAGGGGAGTTTGAGTTTGCCTTTTCGTAATCTGCTTTTTTAGAAGAAGGCTCATTTGATTTTACAGAAAGTTTCTCAACTTTCTTTTCAAGTTCAGCAACCCTAGCTTTCAGCTGAGTATTCTCTTCACGGAGGAGCTGATTTTCTTCTCTTAATCGCTTGTTCTCAAGACGAAGTTCTTCATTAAGAAGAAGAACTTTCTCGAAACTATTTTGAAGGTCAGTAAGTTTATGTTTTAAATGCTTATTCTCAGTTTCTAATTCCAAAATTTTTGTTTCATAATCAATCATATAATTTATTTAAGAAAGCCTCTAATATAAATTTAGAACCACTAAGACGTGTTTTGTTAATTTCCACAAGAAATTTGAGCTTAAGAGAAAATTCTAAGAGAATTTTCTTAGTTGGCGGATACCTAAGACAGCATCCAGTTAAGGTTTTGCTTTAAAAATCTATCTTTTTTTGACCTTCTGACTGAGCCTAAAGTTTAGAAAACGAAAGGTTTATAAATGTGCATAAACCTTTCACATGGTTTCAACCATTATAATAAACCATGATAGATATGCTCAAGAAATATCTCTTGAACATATAATAAGAAATGGAGGAAGTATATATCAGTTTCTATGTTTTCTGAACTTTGATGATATCATACTTGAGATTGAAAAGGGTTACTCAAGACTACCTCAATATCATGTTAAGGGAATGCTTATGCTTGCCATTGCCTATCATATTGAGAAAATAGGTTATAAAAAAACTCTGAAGAAAGTTTCAGAGTTGGATAAAGCAATTCTTAATTTTAGAAATGACAAACTGCCTTCTTCAAGTAAACTTTGTGACTTTATTACAAAGCAATTAACAATCAGGGAATTAGAGAAAATCATGTTAAATCTGGGCAGTCAACTATATTCAATCCTATCTAAGAAGGCTTGGCTTAATATCTCAAGCTTAGACTCAACTCCTGTTGAAGCTGCCAGATATGACAAATATGCTCTGTATAATCCGCATTACAAGTGCAAAATGTACAAAGCTCATATTATGATGTTTGGAGTTCTTCCTTTGTATATGAAATTCACAGATGGCACAACAAATGATAAGGCTCCGCTCCCTAAACTCCTTGAAGATGTTCAAGGCTTAGGCATGAAATTTCATGAGATGAATTTGGATGCTGGTTATGATAGCTTTGAAAGTTTTGCCCAAATTTGGAAAATATTTGGTGCTAAACCAAATATTGCAATTAGAGAAGATGCCGTGCTTAATAGAAAAGGAACACTTAAGACATTAGATAAGCAAATTAACAAGGCTTGGAGAGAAGGTATGAATATTCGAAAGCCAATTGAAGAAAAGCTAGATTATCTCTATAATAAAGGCAAAATTGAATTAACTGGAGCATATTTCCGAAATCAAATTATCGAAAGAGGTCAAGGATACAGTTACTCTTTTAGAAGTCATCAGGAGAGGATTCATTGCAACATAAAAAAGATAGTCAAGTTTGATGTAAGGTATGTGCACAACAAAAATAAAGAACTCCACACTTTGTGGAGCTTTATTTCTTACCAGATACTTTGTTTAACTGCTTTGCAAAACAATCTGAAAGCAGACTCATTTGGATTCATATTTTGAATATAGAACTGGAAACCCCTAAATTCGGACATTTACATAGAGTTTACTATTTTTAATTTTAGGGAAAACAGGACAAATCTACCAAAAACTTATCTTGGTCTAGGATTTTAATTCTGAAAACTATAATCTCAACTCAGAAAAATGAGTTTGGATGGGAATTTTAATGAACAGAAATATCAAAATCCAGTTAGTGAGAGAGAAATTGAACTTAACTGGATTTTGTC
>LSCK01000012.1 GCA_001577135.1 Cloacimonetes bacterium TCS60
AATATGGGATTCTCTGTTAACTGGAATATCCGTGCAGTCTTGAGTCCTGGTGTTATACCATGGATTACATACTCACCCAATTCCGGTTATGTAGAAGCTGGTAATACCGGCACAGTAACAGTTGACTTCAATACAGTTGACCATGACGTTGGTGAAGTCTTGATTGCTCAACTTCAATTCAACTCTGATCCTGACGTTGGTTCACAGAATGTAGATATTCAGGTTATAGTTGGTGATCAAGAAGCAACAGGACAAACTGAAGTTACTGAAACTGCTCTCAATGCTAGTTTCCCCAATCCATTTACAGATCATACTACTATTAGCTTTAGCTTAAAACAAGCTTCTAACGTGAAACTCTCAATCTATAATGTCAAAGGTCAGTTAGTTGAAACACTGGTTAATGATAATATGGATAAAGGTAATCACGAAATAGAATGGAATGCTGATAGTGGAAGAGTTGGATCAGGAATCTACTTCTACAAACTTGAAACTGAAAATAAATCATTCCTGAAAAAGATGATTATGATGAAATAATCACTTTGATGTAGGTACTCTTTAAGGGAAGAAGGTTGATCGCCTTCTTCCCTTTTTTTATTTCAAAAAAATTTTGCTATCAATTTAATATTACTCCTAAATTTTCCCAATAGTATTTTGATATACAAATGTTAAATCTATTGCTTTGAAAAACTTGACATAGATAGATATAAAGCAAATCAAAGTGTCAAAATGGAAAAGAAGAATATATGATATCAAACAATTTAAAAGCCCTTTTACTACTTCTCTTTGTGTGCCTTTTATTTTTATCTTCCCTCGGCATTCAAGCTCATGAAAATCCCGTAAACTATAAATTAATAAGATCAAATAGTTTTAATTATATCGATTCAAATATCGAACTAAATAGAAGTACCAACAAATCCCATGTATTATTTGAGGATTTTGAGAATGATGCTCCTAATTGGTCAGAGGTAGATGAAACTGTCGGAACAGCTTATTGGCATAGCGATACTACACATGCCTATGAGGGCAAATCATGGTGGATGGGTGATCCAGAAGTGGGACCCAATGGGGGATATCTGAATGAGTGGTACCAGGTATTGGACACCCCGGAGATTGAATTGCCAGCTAATGGAGCCTTAGCTCTCTCCTTTAAACTATTTAGAGCATACGAACCTCCTGAAGATTATAATAATTTTGACGGATGGGATGGTTTTAATATCCGCATCAGAAATGCCGGAGAGTCCTATAGAGAATCTGAAATTCTCACAGATGTTGTCCCATCTTATAATTGTTCCAGCTTATACAGTTTTGGCTATATCCATGGAGAAGATCCGGACGGAGTCCCGGGTATACCTGGTTGGGGAGGAGCATCAAATAATTGGGAAAATGTAACTTTCAATATTCCTTCATCATATCAGGATGAAACAGTGATAATCAGCTTTGCTTTTGCATCGGATGGTGCTGCTTGTACAGAGGCACAGAGTGATACCCAGGAAGATCACCCCGCTTGGACAGGCGTCTTGATCGATAATATCAATGTGGCAGATGTGTTTACAAATGATGCTGAAGACACAACAGGGTTTAATGCTTATACACCTACCGGTGGACAGCTGTGGCATATCTATGAGGCAGATAACGCCCCTTCACCCACACATGCTATGGGCTGTTTTAATGAAGATAGTGGTACTTACAATCCCTTTATGGATGATTTTGTTATTACACCTGAGGTTGATTTACCAAGAAATGCAGACATCTGGTGGGATACACATATAAAAGTAGAATTAGATGATCCCACAAATTTTCCTGATTGTGATTATCTAAAAGTACAGGTTCGATATAAAGAACAGAACGAATGGCAGGAGTGGAATTCTATCAGCAATCCCACGGGCTCACCCGGTGGAGATAATTATGTTTTTACTGGAGAAGCTCCAGACTGGACGCTATTTTCCCAAAATTTTCCTGGGTACAATGACATGACAGAGCTAGCAGGAAAAACTGTACAATTCCGCCTTGGCTTAATTACAAACCGGGATAATCCTACAACATTTGGCGTTCGTCTGGACAATTTTTATGTTCAAGCTATTCCTCATTACAATCCTCCCCACTCCTTTGCAGCTACTTTCAATACAGAGACGAGATCGATCGACCTGGATTGGGAAATACCCTACGGTATTGTACCACAGGACTTAATTTATTTTGTGCAAGATTCATTGTATGGTTATATCAATGATGCCCAACCTTATGCAGTTAAAGCCACAAATCCCTATGATTATCCTGTTCCTCTAAGTAATGTTAATTTTATGCTATATAACAATCAAGAGCCCCCGGTAATTCAGGGAACTGCTGATGTGATCGTATGGGAAAATGATAATGGAACCCCCGGTGATACACTTTTACATATTACAGAAGTTGATGAAATTCCTCATTATTCATTTAAACAGGTAGATGTTCTGGAGCAAGGTGTAATAATTCCACCTAACGAAAGTTTTTTTGTGGGAATAAATAATTTTGAGACCGATTCTCAGGGCATTTTAGCAGATAGCACTACAAACCAATGCCACAGTTATTGCTTTGCCATGGGACAATGGCAAACTGTAGCTCAAGCCTATGGCGGTGCGCTTAACAATATAACTATCACAGCAACCATTCAAAAAAGAACACCAGATACTTCACCTTTGAGTTACAATGTTTTTAGATCTCAAAATATAAATGAAATCGATAATCTGATCGCAAATGTTTCAGATACTAAATTTTCTGATGGAAATCTAGAAATCGGGCAATATTTTTATAATATCTCAGCCCTTTATGAAGATGGAGAGAGTAAGACTACCGAAGCTAAATGGGGCTTTGTGGAATTGCCAACTGCGGAAGAACTATATTACGATAATGGAGTACCAGAACAGGGATTCTCTTCTGGTAATTCTCTGGATAAAATGGCTGTAAAAATTACATCTTCCCCCAATACCGCAAGGTTACTGAGATTAAAGTACTTCATTACTGAGGTCAGTTCAGATATCATACTACAGCTCTGGGATGATTCGGGGAAGGCAGGAATGCCGGGTAATAAAATTTTGCATGAACCTATCAGAATCGATCAGAGTGAATTGTTAGAGGATGATTGGAATATTATCAACATTCCTGGTACTGAAAATATTATTCTAGAACCAAATGAAAATCTGTTTATTGGATTAGTGGAAGTACTGGATAATTCTAAAGTAGGCCTGGATGATGATTTGCCAGCTGCTAATAGGAGTTATGTTTATAAAGAAGGTGAATGGTCACAGCTTTCACAGGGAAATTTGATGATGAGAGCAATTGTGGATACATTACCTTCCTTACAGGCTGATTTTATCTCGAATAAAAGCTGGGGTACTGTACCGTTCCAGGTTGAATTTACAGATTTATCGCGCCCGATAAGTGATTCGATCACCAGCTGGCTTTGGAACTTTGGAGATGGAGCAACTGATACACTGCAGAATCCAATTCATCAATTTGATTCGGTCGGAGTTTATAATGTCTCACTAATCGTAGAGTCCAGCTCCGGAAATTCAGATACTTTGCAAAGTGAAGATTTTATTAACGCTTATCCTCCTGTCTGGTCAGGAGATACGAATTCAGACGGTATAGTGGATACACTCGATCTAGATCAAATCGCAATTTTTATGAATAGCAGTGGAGCACCTCGAGACGATATAACTTTTGCCTGGCAGCGAAATCAATATCCCGGAGACTGGAGTGACCAGGATGCCGCCTTAGCAGATTGTAATGGTGATGGCATTGTTAATCTGGCTGATCTCCTGGCGATAGGGGTTAATTGGCAAAAGGAACATACTCCTGTACCCGGCTCTACTCTACCACCGCTGAATAATCCGCAAGAATTTAGGAATAATTTTCTTAAAATATATAATTCGTTGGATAATGTAGATGATAGCGTTATCTTACAACAATATCTGGAAAATATTTTATCCTTACCTCACTCAGGCATAAATAGTATTATTAATTGTTTTCCCAATCCCTTTAATCCTACCCGTAGCAGTTTGACTATTAATTATCAATTAAAAGAGAATGCTGAAAAAGCTGAAATATCAATTTATAATTTGAAAGGACAATTGGTTCGAAACTATGACCTGGAAAGCAGCTCTGCCGTCAGTCAGACCCTCCGCTGGGATGGAAAAGATAAACGCAATGAAAGAGTTAGTAGTGGAATCTACCTATATAAATTTATGGTTGATAACAAAGTACAAGCAGTTAAAAAATTAATATTAATTAGGTGATTGTTATGAAAAATATCTGGAGATTTTGTTCCACGTCACTGCTCTTTATTATAGCAGCTCTTGTTTTAATTTTTGGCTGTGCTGATAACACTGCCCCTAATAAGCAACTAACTTTGAGTATAAATCCACAACAGGATTCCATTGCAGTTGGCGATACAACAGAATTTAAGG
>LSCK01000120.1 GCA_001577135.1 Cloacimonetes bacterium TCS60
TATTGGTGGTGGCTACGAACTTCATGTAACCGGTAATAGTGTTCCCACCGCAGCTCAACTGGATGCTGCTATAGCATCTTTAGGACTCTTTGCCAATTTCGAGGCAAATATACAAACTGGACCAGCAAATCTGGGTGTTAAATTTACCTCAACTGCTTCTGGTTCACCAGATACCTGGGAATGGGATCTGGACGGAGATGGAGAAATCGATAGCACTGAAGAAAGTCCCTATTTCCTCTATACATCCCAGGGAACATATGATGTAACCCTAACTGTCTGGAATGATGATGAGTCCAATACTCTTACTCAAGAAGATTTCATTACAGTTACGGATGGAACTAATATTTCAGGTCAACTTTCTGGTGTTTGGGATGAAGCAAATAGTCCCTATACAATAACGGGTGACGCAATTATCCCTGCTGGAAATACTCTTACAGTGGAATCTGGTACTATTATTCAAACAAACAATAACAGCCAGTTTAGCGTTGAAGGTAAATTGGTTGCTGATGCATCCAATAGAAGTCCCATAACCTTTACTTCAAATGATACCTGGAAAGGTATTTTATTTGAAGATACTGATGAAGATAACATTATCAACAATTGTCATATAACAAAAGCAACAATATCTGCAGTGGAGATTGACAATTCAACTGTAGCCCTTATCGATAACCAAATTTTCGAAAATACTACTGATACTCAAAAAGGTGTGGCAATTAATCTGATTGACAGTGATAATGTAACTATAGAACAGAATATCATCGCCAATAATACCAGCTCGAGTATGTGTGGTGGTATTGGTTTCCGTAATTCTAATTCTACCGCTTCCCACAATATTGTCGTAAACAATACTGCTGACTTTGCCGGTGCAGTGCACATTGATGATAATTCTTCTCCCGCTCTTGTCAACAATACAATAGCAAATAATGAGGTTACTACTTCCTATGGAGCTGCTTTCTGGATTACCAGTGGCTGTGAACCCCAAATTAAAAATGGCATAATCATTGATACCGAAGATGCCTTTGCTAATTATGGAGCTCTAACTGTTACTTATTCATGTGTTTCCGGTGGCTATTCCGGAAGCGGGAATATTGATGCAGATCCGCTTTTTGTGGACCCATCCGACGGTGATGGCGTTGCTTATGACGGACTTAGTGCGGATTGGAACCTAACTGGAGATTCTCCCTGTATCGATACAGGTGATCCCAACTCTCCCGATGATCCGGATGGCACACGAGCTGATATGGGTGCTCTCTACTATAATCAATTTAGTATCGATGACCCGGAAGCTGAATCTGTAGTTCATTTAAATCAAAACCATCCCAATCCTGTTAGAGAATCAACTACCTTTAGTTATCACATAATTGAAGGAAATATAAATCAGGTAGAAATTGAAATCTATAATATTCATGGACAGTTAGTTGACCAGGTAATTGGAACTGAAGGTGAGGCTGTTTGGCAACCCCAGGATATTCAAACTGGTATCTATTTCTATAGATTGAGCAATACAAACAGAACTGAATCACGTAAATTGCTTTTGATTAAATAATTATTGATAAAGTTATTTAACAGATTGAGCTGAGAGGAAGGGACTGGTGTCCCAGCTGGTCTTCAAAACCAGTAGGGGGCGGATAAAACCGTCCGTGGCAGGTTCGATTCCTGCCCTCTCGGCCATTTTTTAATCAATAATTTAAGGAAATTAGTATGCAAAAACAAAACAAAATTGAAGAATTGAAAGATATTCCCGCTGTTGATAAAATTCAACTCGATCCTGCTATGCAAGAACTATCGAAAAGATTTAATAAAAAAGTTGTAACCTATGCAATTAAAACAACTTTAGATGAATTGCGAGGGGATCTTCTACAGAATAAAGGGACCTGGACTGAATTGAGATTGATTGAAAAAATCAACAAACTGGTGGTTAGTTTGCATACTAAATCTCTCAAAAGGGTAATAAATGCTACAGGAATTATTTTGCATACAAATCTTGGTAGAGCTCCATTAGGAAAGAAAGTCCTCGAGGAAATTGCACCCATTATTGAAGGCTATTCCAACCTTGAACTCGATCTTGATTCTGGTGATAGGGGAGATAGAAATGATCATGTTACTGAATTGATAAAGTATATTACAAATTCTGAGGCAGCACTTGTTGTGAACAATAATGCAGCAGCTGTTTTACACATCTTAAAGACATTTGCCAACAAAAAGGAAGTGATTGTCTCACGCGGTGAATTGATCGAAATAGGTGGCTCCTTTCGTCTGCCTGATGTGATGAAAACTAGTGGAGCCCAAATGGTTGAAGTAGGTTCTACCAATAGAACTAGAATTTCTGATTATGAGGATGCTGTTACCAAAAACACAAGCATCATTTTTAAAGCTCATAAGTCAAATTATTACATGCGTGGATTTACAGAAGAAGTTGGCCTGGAAAAACTTGCAAAGGTTGCTCATGAAAATGAACTACTCATGGTTTATGACGTAGGCTCTGGTTTACTAAGACAACCTACAAATGGGCAGATAAAGAACGAACCGGACATTAAATCGCTTGTAAAAAAAGGAGCTGATCTCATCTGTTTTAGTGGAGATAAATTGCTGGGTGGACCCCAGGCTGGTATAATCGTAGGCAAGAAAAAATATATCACCAAATTGGCAAAAGCACCTCTTTACCGTGCTCTGCGTGTAGGTAAATTATCCTTGTCAGCTTTGGCTACCGTAATAAAATTCTATCTTCAAGATGATCAGATGAAAAATAATAAAATATTTGAAATTTTAGATATGAATGACCAAAAAATAAAAGAAAGAGCGGCAAGACTGAAAAATATGTTTGATGAGGAAAATATTGATTCAGTTGTAAAAAAGAATGTTGCAAAAACCGGCGGTGGAACTGTTCCGGCTCAATCTATTCCCAGCTATGCAGTCCAATTAAAAGGGGTTTCAAACAACAATCTACATGAAAAAATATTTCAGGGATTAATGCAGCAAGAGAGACCTATTGTTGCGATTTTAAAACAAAGAAAAATTTATTTTGACGTTTTAACCATCGATCCTGTTGATTTCCAACATATTGTTAGTTCTGTAAAAGTAATAATTAGCTGAGCGAGGTCTTATGACAAAAACCCATTTTATTTTATCTACTGCTGGTCATGTTGACCACGGCAAAACTGCCCTGATAAAGGCTTTAACAGATATTGACTGCGATACACATAGAGAAGAAAAAGAGCGAGGAATAACCATAAATTTAGGATTTGCCCATATTAATCTGTCAGAGGAGAAAAGTATAGGAATTGTGGATGTCCCGGGTCATAAAGATTTTGTTAGTACCATGGTTGCAGGTGCAAGCTCAACCGATATCGCTTTGCTGGTTGTTGCTGCAGATAGCGGTATTATGCCGCAAACCGAGGAACACCTACAGATTATGCAATTGATGGGGATAAAAAGAGGCTTTGTAGCGATCACACGTACTGATTTAGCTGATCCGGAGTTAATAGAAATTGTGCAAGCAGAAATAGATTCATTAGTTGCTGGTACGTTTTTGGAAAAGGCTCCAGTTGTGAAAACTTCTGCCAAAACCGGAGAGGGTATCGAAAAAATGAAGGACGTGATCAGTACTCTGATAGATAAATGTGAACAAAATCAGTCTAATGGTATTTTCCGTTTATACATTGATAGAATATTTTCAGTAAAGGGTTATGGTACGGTCATAAATGGCTCTGCTAAAGAGGGAATCTTAAAAAACTCTGATACAATTTATTTACTCCCTCATACTAAAAAACTCAGAATTCGCAGGATGGAAAGATTCGGAAGGGAAGTAAAAACAGTATTCCCAGGTGACCGCACTTCGATAAACATAGTGGGGTTGGATAAAAATGAATTTAATCCTGGGATGTTAATCTCAACCAGAAAGTTACATTCTTCTGTTAA
>LSCK01000121.1 GCA_001577135.1 Cloacimonetes bacterium TCS60
GTTTATACTCCCGGATAAAGTAGAATCAGTGCCCAAGCAAATATTTATTCCCAGTTGTTTTGCTTTTTGGTAGTTAAATGTTTTATCCAGTAAAAATTTGTTGGAATTTGGTGACCAGGCGATGCTTGCTCCTGCTTCAGCTACAATTTTCAGCTCTTCCTCATTTAAATTTGTAGCCTGCACTAACAAGGTGTTTTTCTGCAACAATCCCAGTTTTCGCAGTTTATTAAATTCATTTTTTGCCTGCTCATCACTCCCTTCTGCTAGATGAATTACAAAAGGGGCGGACCCATTCGTTTGTTCCAGTTCGACTTGTAGCGATTTCCCTCCCCACCAATTTTTCATAGAAATTGAGTGCCCTTGTTGATACTTGGATATTACATCGATAAAAAATTTGTCGTAGTACTCTTTTCCCTGTAACGGGACATGGTCCATAACAACCGTCACCCCGGAAAATATGTTTTTATACATACCAAGGAGCGCCAGGTCTATAGCGTTATTTTTTGTTAGATCTGAGAAATCTTCTGTTTCCCAAATTTCTTTTCTTTCCAGGAGGGCTTGACTTTCTTGGAGCTCTTCCACCCATTCAGTTTTATTTTTATATGGTCGGGCAGATCCTATTTTAGGTAGCCAGTTATCCACCAAATGGTCATGCACGTTTATCAGGCCGGGGTAAGCTATGGCGTCATGACAATTTACAATGATATTATCGGAAGAATCCTCAGAAAATTTACCTTCGGAAACACAAATGTTTCCAAATTGGCTTTTCTTGAAATCAGCTGTAACAAGTAAATTAGTAAATTCCATAAATTTATTTTAAATTCTTAATTAATTCCGGTACAACCTCGAAAAGATCTCCCACTACACCAATGTCACATACATCAAATATAGGAGCTTTTTCATCCTTGTTGATAGCAATAATCAGATCGGAGGAGCGCATTCCTACAAGATGCTGAATTGCTCCGGAAATGCCACAGGCAATATATACTTTTGGTTTAACGGTTTTACCGGTTTGTCCCACCTGGTGTGAATATTCAATCCAATCAGCATCGACAGCAGCACGAGATGCACCAATTGCTGCTCCCAATTTTTTAGCAAGCTTTCTTAACAAATCAAAATTTTTGGGATCTTTTAATCCTCTTCCGCCTGCTACAATAATATCAGCCTCGGTAATTTTGACGGTTTGGGTCTCATCTTTCACAGATTGAATAAACTGTGAGAGAATTTTAGATTTATCAAAATCCACTTTAAATTCAACTATCTCACCTTTACGGTTTTCATCTTTTTCTATAGGGTCCATTACTTTATGTCGCACAGTCGCCATTTGAGGACGATAATTACTGGTACGAATTGTTGCCATAATGTTACCACCAAAAGCGGGTCTGGTCTGAAGCAGCTCTCTCTTCTCCTCATCAATTTCCAGGCCTGTGCAATCTGCAGTTAATCCGGTCTCTAATTCTACAGCAACACGAGGAATAAACGAGCGTCCTATAGCAGTAGCACCACTTAAAATTATTTCGGGCTTCAGCTCTTGTACCAATTGGACCATTGCTTGCGTGTAGGATTCTGCTACAAAATTTTTTACTAAAGGATCAGAAACCAGATACACATTATCAGCACCATAATGGAATAATTTATTTATCTCTTTCTCGCTCAACTCATGACCAAAAAGAGCTGCAGAAACATCAGTACTCAATTTATCTGCAAGTTCTCTTGCTTTTCCTAATATTTCATAGGTTACGGGTTCTATCTTGCTTTCTTTTTGTTCTGCAAATATGAGGACACCCTCATAATCAGACAAATCCGTAATACTTTTTTCGGACTTGCGGATGATTATAGCATTAGTTGGGCAAACAGATACACAAGCACTACACAGGGTACATTTATCCAGATCAATAACTGCAGTTTCATCTTTCATAGCGATTGCTGCCACCGGGCAAGCAGGAACGCATTTACTACAGCCAATACATTCTTCTTTTATTACTTCAATCAATTTATCCTCCTGAAATTGGATTTATTCTTCTTCAAATAATTAAGTCAAGCTAAACATTAAGTAAGTGCCTTACTTTCTCATAAATAAAGTGATGATATAGACAATATAAAACAGAATAAAGAAAGCACCTGATTTGCGATAAATTTTCTTGGAGAATTTAGATGTCAGAAAAAATATTATCGCGATAAACAAACATACAATCACATCGATAATAACTTCTGATGGCAGTGAAATTGGGTTAACTGCAGAGGCAACACCCAGGACAAGCAGAATATTAAAAATATTACTCCCTACGATATTCCCCACAGCAATTGAAATTTCTCCCTTTACAACAGCAACGATAGCAGTAACGATCTCCGGTATTGAAGTACCCAGAGCAACAACGGAGATACCAATGATTTTTTCACTTACATTCCACATTCGTGCTATTTTCTCAGCATTATCAACAGCAAAATGACTGCCCAAGGCGATAGCTCCACCACCAATGAGAATCATAAAAATATTTTTTGGTAATGATACCTTTTTATCTTTATTAATATGTAAGGGATTTCGCCTATCCTTTTGCGCCATTTTCCAAAGATATACAACAAATCCAAACAATAAAATAAGGAATACGCAACCTTCCCATCGCGTTAACGTAGATGTTCCCACAGGAAAAGCGGAGATATTTAATGTAAACAGAAGTAAAAGCAGGGTCGAAACGAGCATAATGGGCATTTCCTTTTTTATGGTTGAATCTTCAACGTGAAGGGGTTTTATGAGTGCAACAATGCCAATTGCAAGAGCAATATTAGCAATATTACTTCCCACGACATTGCCCAGGGCTATCCCATTAATACCCGTGATAGTTGCTTTGAGGCTAACGGCTGCTTCAGGGGCACTAGTTCCGAAAGCGGCAAGGGTCAGTCCAATGAAAAGTGATGAAACATTGAAATATCTGGCTAAATTAGAAGCTCCATCAATAAAGATGTCCGCACCTTTAGCAAGTAAAATAAAGCCTACAAATAATAGGATATAAGGAGTAATCATACTTCAACTATTGCGGTTGGTTCATACTGATCTGCAATAATAAGATTGGCAGTGGATTGGGCTTCAGATAATATTTCCTGCATAGACTCGTAAGCAAGTTCTGGTGCATTGTTCTCTTCGCTCAAGTGTGCTAATATTACATTTTTTAACCCGGTGTGCATAACTTCTCGCAGCAGAGCTCCTGCCTGTTTATTAGACAGATGCCCTTTTTTGCCTTTTATTCTCTGCTTGAGATGCCAGGGATAGGAGCCATTAATTAATCTATTGTGGTCATGATTACACTCTAAGACGATAGTTGAGGCGTTCTTAATTTTTTCTTTTACTAATTTTGTTGGAAATCCCAGATCAGTCAATATTACCAGACTTACATCTCTCTCCTTGTCTTCTATACGAAAACATGAGCTTGCTTCGCTATCATGCGGCACAGAAAAAGGTTTGATTATTAAATCACGGAATTGTAGGGATTCACCATTCTCGAAAAAATTTACTTTTGATATTTTCCCTATTATCTTTTTTACTGCTCCAAACGAAACTTTGCTAATGAAGAGTGGTATATTAAATTTTCTGCAAACCACTCCAGCTCCTCTAGTATGATCAGAGTGATCATGAGAGATAAACAGCGACTGCACCGAACTTTCATCTATACGAGCTTTGCTCATACGCCGGGATAGCTCTCTACCGGAGAGACCAGCATCTATTAAAATTGTATATCCATTCTTCCTAACAGCAACTGCGTTTCCTTTGCTGCCACTTGCTAATAATGAAATTTCCATAATAGTTTGATAATATTTGTTACATGCTCAAATGACTGATTTTTTTGTCAAATTTGTCTGGTATTAATTGAGCAAATGCACCATCTACCATTTTCGGGAATCTTACCGCTACAACTTCAGGATTTTCTAAATCCAAAAATATTTAGAAGATAAGTGCTTTTTTTATATAATTACTCCTCTTCGTGCTAAGTTTAAAAAGATAGATGCCAGAGGCAAGTTTTGGATCAGCGGAGGGAGAAAGATTAAATTCTAAATCGTGTTTACCTGCTGATAATTTATCATCGACAATTGTGCTGAGTTTTTGTCCTAAAATATTATACAATGAAATCTCTACTTGTGAGGGTGCTTTTAATTGGAAAAGAATATTAATAATACCTTCCGAGCTTTTAATCGGATTGGGAGAGATATGAAATTCCTTAACTACATAATTTACAAATTGATCATCAACACCATAGTCATCAAGCGACCAATGGACATTGATTTGAAAATAAGAAGAGTCGGAAAATTGGGCTGTAGTAAAACCAGAATCAAACTCCCAGGAATCTGCTCCGTTCAAGCTTGAAGGGTGGTTCCCTGTATAAAAACTCACTTCACAACCATTTTGTATAAAGCCGTCAGCGTGATCATCAAAAATATTTAAATTCAAGTTTGTAGTCTCAGTAGTAGAAATTAAATCCACATTATCATACTTAACAGATTGTCCATTTCGGCAAAAAACAGATTTGGGAATATAGCTATCCACCTTGGTTGAGAATAGTAGGATCTCACTATCAAAATTAAGATCGTATCCGGAGAAACTAGTGTTTACAACAGAAGAATTGTTTTTGCTTGCATAAAATGTTTTGTTTCCATCCCCTGCCATAGTTCCCCCTGTAAAATCAGATGAGCTTGAGGGGGTAAAGGTGACAGATTTAGTGTTAGGAGCAGGATAAAGAAATGCAGAAAAAACTGCATCTTCGCTCGTGACAGAACCTTTTGTAACTTCATGCGTGGCAGGAACGTTGTATGTACCAGAATCATGGTAATCAATATCATTTGATAAATTCAGAGTAGAGGAAGATTCTAAAAACAAATTGAGGTCGATCCCGTTAACAGAGTACTTGGAACCATGCGATTGAAGTTCAAATCCATTACCTGTATCTCCTCCCCCATTTCCATGTAAAAGCCAGTCATAGTTATGGCTGGAATTTCCATCTACAAAATCGGTGATAACAAAAAAAGTATTATCGACAAATGAAACACATCTCGTAAAATCAGTATCCTGATAATTAGTAGTAACCTCTGAATAATCGTAGGATCCAGTATCAAAATAGTATTGTAGGAACGCATCAGTTCCATTAGCATATATGACGTCAGCAGCAGGTGGTCCTTCCCCATCTACAAGGATGAGACTGTGATTTTCTGCGTAGCGCACTTTATCCCTTTCATCCCAACTAATATACCCTGAATCCATGGCTAATAATTCACCGTAGGCATGAATAATGAAACTAGTGTTATCAGGGTGTTCATGCGTATGCCCGCCAATTCTTGCTCTATTATTTTCTCCCATAAGGCAGCAGTAAACAGCTTCATCACCCCAGTCGCTTCTGAATATAGTTTGTCCGGCAGTTGGCAAGAATTTGGAAAAGGGAGCATCTGGTTCTGGTGAACCGAAATAAGCAGGATCCACCAGGCAAATCATCTCTACATCCATATTTCCAGAGGTGTTTTGTGAATAAAATGGGACGCTGGAATTTTCGTAATCCCACGCTAAGTCAGTATTATCCAAAAAAGAAGCTAGAGCACCATTAAAATAGAATGGATCTAAGAAGGAGTCATCAAAATCAGGGCGAGCTCCATTGGGTTGTCTAATGTTTACTCCCCATTCGGCATTTTTAGCAAAATTTTCCCACATCAATAATGGTGCTAAATTAATTCCGTTATATTCTTCTGATTCTCCATCTACAAAATTATAGTGAGCTATAGCAAAGGGAATAAAATTTGAAGCGCTAAAACTCATGTAATGGGGACCTTCAGCCCAACTTCCGTTATCTCCTACTAGCCATCCTCCCTTTGTTGGTTCCTCTACAAATTGTTTGTTTAAAGTGGCCATAGAATAACCTATCCAGGTTTCCGGTTGTTCATAATCTACTGAGCCTGTTTCTGTATTCAGAACTATTGCTGCCATTCCCATAGCAGAAGCAAATTTTACGCCGTAATTGATTTGCTC
>LSCK01000122.1 GCA_001577135.1 Cloacimonetes bacterium TCS60
CAATGACTGGAGCTGGCACATGTACAGCGGCTATGAATTCTGTAAAGAACGATTCTGATAGTTCGATTCCTGTAATTGGATATACTGTTCCTTATGCTGTAGGTAATGTTCTTCTCACTATCTGGGGTGCTCTGATCGTTCACCTTGTCTAGTATTATTTGAAAGCTGAAGTATATAAATTCAACTGAGGATATGGCTGTTAATATAGGGTGTTAAAGCCTTTTATGAGCCATATCCTCTTTCATATTTTGCGGCCGGCTTACCATTATTCTGAAACTTTAAGTGGTTTGGAAAACTTGACAAATTATTACTCCGTTTGGCAGATGGTTTTTAAAAAACAATTAATTTTCTTCTATAAAAATTTAAAAATGAAAAAAATAAAAAGCCTTCTGTTTTTATATGTCTTTCTATTTATCTTTTGGCTTTTGCTGAATCCTCTCGAGTGGCAGCCAATTCTAACAGGTGTGGTGATTGTGGCTCTATTGACTCTAATCTTCAACAAGTATGGAGAAATTCTAACTCATTATAAACTAAATCCAAAATCAATTTTCTTTTCGATTATCTATATTTTTATTTTTTTAAAGGAGCTAATAAAATCAAATTTAGATGTTGCTAAGCGTGTACTTAGTCCCAAACTTCCCATTACACCCGGTATTGTAAAAGTGAAAACCAATCTCACTTCTGACTTTGCAAAAACTATTTTAGCAAATTCCATAACACTCACCCCCGGTACCTTAACTGTAGAACTAGAGGGAGAATTCCTCTATATTCACTGGATAAATGTGACTACAAAAGGTATAGAGGATACGAGCAAAGAAATTGTAGGAAAGTTCGAAAAATATTTGGAGGTTATGTTTGGCTGATATAATCTATGCTATATCCACTTATGTGGCTCTAGCGGCTTTATTGTTAGCATTTGTTAGGTTATTATTAGGTCCCAGGGCTGTTGATCGAGTTGTGGCGATGGATACACTAACAATAATTTCTCTTTCACTAATAGTATGTATTGCTTGCCTGCGTGGTAGAACTATTTATATTGATATAGCACTTGTTTATGGGCTGATAAGTTTTGTTGGTATCGTAGCAATAGCTCGTTATTTGGAAAGGGGAATGTGATGCAGATTGCTGGTTCCATTATTACCTTAATAGGTTCAGTCTTTCTTTTTTTGGGAGCACTGGGAATTTTCCGTATGCCCGATGTCTTTAATAGAATACAGGCTGGAACCAAAGCAACTACACTCGGGACTTTGCTTTTTTTAATTGGTATTACAATTGGTCATACTGATGTAGTACCACATCTTAAGATTGTTATCTTAATTTTGTTTATCCTTTTTACCAATCCTCTCTCTTCCCACGCCTTAGCTCGTGCTGCTCATCATATTAAAACTCCATTAGCAAAAGAGACGGTGCGTGATGATCTTGCTGAAGATGAGAAAAGGGAAGATAGGGAAGGAAGTTTAGAATAATGGAATTCGTTCTCATTGTTATAATTTCAATTATTATAATTCTTGCTGCAATATTTGCTATTCTGACAAAAAATCTGGTATCGGCTATTATCAGCGCTGGAGTAGTAAGTTTACTTGCCAGTATTATTTATTTGATGTTGTCAGCACCGGATGTGGCGATGACCGAAGCGGCAATCGGTTCTGGCTTAACCACTGTCGTGTTTCTTTATGCCCTTAATAAGATAAGAAAGAGTGGTGAAGATGGGTAAGAGAATTTTGATTTGGATAATATTAGCTCTCTTTATCTATATCAGTTTACCCTTTATCTCAGATTTTATCCCTAGCCATGAATTATCCTATGTTTCTCAAAAATATGTAACTGATGGACCGAAAGAAGTAGGAGCGCAGAATTTAGTTACTGCCATCATTGTTACTTATCGTGGTTTAGATACGTTGGGAGAGGTGGTGGTGCTTTTTATTGCTACTGCAGGAATTGGTTTTCTTTTAAGTCGAAGCAGAGGGAAAAAGAAGAAGAGAAGAGAATCTTCCATAATATTACAAACTGGCACAAAAATTTTGTTTCCCTTAATTATTATGTTTGGTATATATGTTTTCATCAATGGACATCTCACCCCTGGCGGTGGTTTTCAAGGAGGAGTAGTTATAGCTTCTGGTATTTTAATACTTCTGCTAGCTCTACCTGATAATCCGTTGCACGAGTTTTTGCTATCTTTTACAGAATCCATATCAGGTTTTGCGTATGTATTGATCGGAGCGCTGGGACTAGTTGTTGCTGCTGGATTTTTAGACAATAAGATTCTACCGTTAGGCAAATTTGGTCAGCTGTTTAGTGCTGGAGCTATTCCTATTATTTATTCTCTTATTGGATTAAAAGTAGGCGCGGAATTAGTAAATATTTTAAAACATCTAAAAAATGACTAGAGCGAGATCAAGATGAAGATAATTACCGGCCTGGGCTTTATTTTAATTTTTATCGGTATTTGGGCTATGCTTACGCGCAAAAATATGATAAAGATCGTTATTGGATTTTCACTTATCGATACCGGGATTCATATAATTATGGTTTCAATCGGTTACATTAAAGGTAGAACTGCCCCGATTTTGAACAGCGCTGTGGATAAAGCCAGGGCTTTGACGGAAGTGGTTGATCCCGTGCCCTCGGTTCTAGTGCTTACAGCTATTGTGATCGGATTAGCTGTAACTGCCCTTTTGCTGGTTTATGTAGTTAAGCTCTATAAGTATAAAAAATCAATGAACATCGATGATTATGGAGAGTTGAAATGGTAGATCCTATTAACATTTTTATTATAGCCTTAGCAGTTGCTTTTTTACTCGGTTTAATGGAACAAATAAATAAAAATAGTGCAACCTATCTTTTTTACGCAGCTCTCCTGGCCTTGACTCTGATAAGCGGAGATTGGTTTATTAGAATTCTATCAGGTGATCAGGGTAGGATGATATTTACTGCAGGCAGTATTCCTCCCTTCTCTATAAATTTGTACATGGGAAAAATAGAAAGTTTTCTCACATTTTCTATTAATCTAGTTGGTCTTTCTGCTGCAGTTTATCTGGTTAAAAATTTTCAAAGCAAAAAATCTTATGCAAAAATAATTTATCTAATACTCATCATGGGGTTGAATGGATTGGTTATGACCCGAGATCTGTTTAACCTGTTTGTTTTTCTGGAAATAACTTCTATAGCTACTCTTTCGCTCATTGCCTTTAAAAATGATTACAACTCTATTAATTCTGGCTTTAAATATGGTATTGCAAGTGGAATAGCATCTGCTTTTTTCCTACTGGGTACTATTTTTGTCTTTCAGCAAGTTGGTTCTTTAAATATTGATGGTATTATTGAGGCAAGTTCTTTATTACAGAATAAAGTGGGGTTTCTCGCAGTTTTTTTCCTTGTTGCTGCCTTGCTAATTGAATTAAAACCCTTTCCAGCCAACGGATGGGCTCTGGATGTATATCAATCTGTAGATAGTGGAATAGTTTCTATTATCGCAGTTGCTAATTCGGGAGCAGTGCTATTTGCTCTCTATAAAATATTACCTATCCTACCACCTGTGTATCTAAAATTTATAGCAGGTGTAGGTATCCTGACATTTGTTCTGTCCAACGCCATGGGGCTGAAAGAAAAAAATACTCAACGCCTACTTGGTTATAGCTCTATTGCACAAATGGGATTGTTATTAACTGCCATAATTTTGCTTAAACTTTATCCACCTCTCAATAATAATATAACTTATATCATATTAGCGGGAATTTTCTTAAGCCATTTTATTGCCAAAGCCGGACTTTTTTGGATTTGCGGTATAGTCCAGCAGAAAGATATTGATGATTGGCAGGGACTAAAGAGCAATCCTCTCCTCTTTTTTATTTTTGCAGTATTTATTTTGGCTCTGTCCGGACTGCCACCCTTCCCCGGCTTCTGGGCAAAATGGGAACTGGTGAAACATCTCTTTGCCAGTGGTGTGGGAACCTGGGTTTGGTTAATACTGCTTGGTTCATTACTTGAAGCTGCTTATCTCTTGCGCTGGTTCATAAACAGCTTCCAACCGGGTGAGCTAACTGTAGATAAAAAATCTGTTAAACTCAAAGTGGTTACTATTTTTTCTGCAAGTTTCATTTTTTCTATATTTTATACTGCTTCTCATGTGGCCGGAATGAGCAATATTTTCTTCCTACCGGGCTTGATAGTGTTAATTTTCTTTTTAATAGATTTTTTACCTGCAAAACGTAAAGCACTTTTATTAATAGTATTTCTTGTTTTGTATCTTTTTTATATTTTCCCGCAATTGAATTTGCTTCGCAAAATATTTGCTCTCATATTCCTGGGTGGCACATCAATACAGGTCATAGGTACTATGTATACCAAAGATGCCAGGAGGGGATTTTATCCGCTTTTAGCCATTATAGCTTTCTCTATGGCTCTGTTGTTACAAGCAAAGACAGCAATCCAATTTTTCTTTTCCTGGGAACTTTTAACAGTAGCCACCTGGCTCATGGTGATGCGCGGCAAAAAAAGTAAAAAAGCTTCCTTCCTTTTTATCATCTTCTCTCTGGGCAGTGCTTTTCTTATTCTGGTCGGTTTTGGTATCTACTATAAGACAAGCGGTTCTCTCTTACTTACCCCTGCCTTTATGGCAAATACATCCGTTTGGTCTGTGGTTTTGCTTTCACTGGGATTTTTGATCAAAACGGGAACCATCGGTTTTCATATATGGCTCCCCGGTAGTTATGCCGAAGCAGAAGATGATTTTTCTGCCATTATATCACCGGTAATAAGTAAAGCAGCTATCTTTGGTCTTATGTTTAGCCTGATTTTATTCGGACAAAAGTATGTAGCCGGAAT
>LSCK01000123.1 GCA_001577135.1 Cloacimonetes bacterium TCS60
TCGGGGTGCCGAGATTTGAACTCGGGACCTCCTGCTCCCAAAGCAGGCGCGCTAACCGGGCTGCGCTACACCCCGTAAGTTTTATGACAAAATCGAGTCTCAGCTTCAGAATTTTAGCAGTTTAAAGTCAAGTTTTTTGTGATATTATCTAATGCTTTATAGGAAAAAAATAGATTCCAAAACAAATATTAAAAATTCCTATTTTTCAATGAAAATTTAAAATAAGCTTATTGATTGCGGAGCAAAAAATTATTCAATGCTAATTTTCGTCTGCCTTACCGCTTCGTAAACTGCTACTGCCACGCTATTGGACAAGTTCATAGAACGGATCTTATCACTCATTGGAATCCGGCAACAATTGTCCCAATTTTTCTTTAATATTTTTAGAGGAATTCCTCTGGTTTCCGGACCAAAAATCAGGTAATCTTGGGGAGAAAACCTAAAATCAGTATAAACGTTATCAGCTTTTGTGGAAAAATATATCTTTCTCTCTCCCTGTGAAAATTCCAGAAAATCCTGCCAGGAATCATGCAGAGTCAGGTCAAGCTTATCCCAGTAATCCAATCCTGCTCTTTTCACATGGTGGTCGGTTAATAAAAATTTCATAGGTTTAACAATATGCAGCCTGGCATTAACACCAACGCAAATTCTACCAATATTACCTGTATTAGACGGTATCTCGGGTTCATATAGAACAAGATTGAAATTCATTTTATTGAAACAGGATGGCGGCAATGGTAAAATCAGTAATTAAAATAAGAATACAGGCAAAGACCACAGATTTTGTGGCAACTTTGCGAACGCCCTGGGCTCCCTCTTGCGCATAATATCCGGTGAAGCAACCAATAGAGGTAATTATAAATCCAAAAAACAGAGCTTTGATAATACCACTCCAGAAATCCAGGGGATCAAAAAAATCCTTTATCCCATTTATGAATTCAGCGTGAGTCACATTATAGACTTCTAAGGAAACAAAATAACCGGAAACTATGCCGAAAAGATTTGAGAAAGTAGTTAAAACAGGAAGCATAAGGACTCCACCTAAAATACGAGGCAGGAATAAGTAATCAAATGGATTGATGGAAAGAATTTTCAAAGCGTCAATTTGATTTGATATGCGCATGGAACCTATTTCAGCTGCCATTGAAGCTCCAATTTTACCTGCCAGGACAAGAGCTGTTAAAACCGGTGCCAGCTCTATCATAGTAGATTTAGTTATCATAACTCCTACCAGTCCATCAGGTAGAAATCCACTTGTTTGATAGGAAGCCTGCACAGCAGTAACCATACCAGTAAAAATGGAGGTTATAGCGATCAAAGGAATGGAAGCTACGCCTATATTATACATCTGCAAGAAAAGTTGCTTCCAGCGTCTGCCCAAAAATTTTATGCTGGCTACTGTTTTGTAAACAAAGATACAGTATCTGCCGATACCCTGTAGAAATTTAAGAGAGTAATTTCCAATAGAAAAAAATATTTTAGAACCCATATTTAACGCAGGGGTTTAAAGAGAGTATATTCTCCTACGAATTCCATTTTAACCTTCCCCTGAGGACCATTTCTATTCTTAGAAATATTTACTTCAGCAATCCCGGGTTCATCGCTATCATCATTATAATAATCATCGCGGTATAACATAATCACAAGGTCAGCATCCTGTTCGATAGCTCCGGATTCCCTCAGATCAGCTAGAACTGGTCGTTTGTTCTTCCTTACTTCAGGAGCACGGCTAAGCTGGGATATAGCAATTATAGGAATCTCTAGCTCCTTGGCCATAATCTTTATAGAACGTGAAATTTCCGTCATCTCCTGCGTACGGCTATTTCTAGTTCGGATGGGCACCATAAGCTGCATATAGTCGATCACGAGCATATCCAGTCCTTCCTCTGCTTTCAACCGTCTGGCTTTGGAACGCATATCAGAGATCGTGTTGCTGCCTCTGTCGTCTATATAAAGTGAAGTTCCGGTTAATTCGTCCCCCACCGTAGTAATTCTAAAAATTTTTTCCTGATTGATATTGAAACCATGCAGCATTTCAGAGAGAGATACTTCTGCCGCAGAACTAAGCATACGCATGAGCAGTTTCTCTTTATCCATTTCCAGACTAAAAATGCCCACACTTTTTCTCTGGTGCATAGCAGTATGAAAAGCCATATTCATAGCCAGAGATGTTTTACCCATACTGGGTCTAGCTGCAATTACGATAAACTGCCCGGGATGAAAACCACCAGTTTTTTCATCCAATTCTGCAAAACCGGAAGCAATACCCACTACACCGGATTTACGAGAAGCTATTTTCTCAATATCCTTAATGGTTTCATTTACATAATTAGAAACAAGTTCGAAACCCTCATGCCTTAAATTCTGGGTTACATCAAAGATGCTTTTTTCGGAATATTCAATAATATCAGAGCTATCTTGTTCGGAATTATGGCACTTTTCAGTAATACCACGAGAAACTTTAATTAATTTTCTTAATATACCCTTTTCTAAAACAATTTTGCAATGAGCTTCGATATTTGAACTGGTAGCGACGATCTCAGATATATCGGAAAGATATGGAGTTCCACCAACATCTTCTAGATGTCCCTCTTTCTTCAACTCGTCAATAATAGTAATCAGATCAATCTCCACATCTGAATTAAATAAAATCTTAATGGCTCTGAAGATTAATCTGTGAGCATTTTTATAAAAATATTCTTCTTCCAACAATTCCAGCATTATGCTCACTGCCCAGCTGTCAATTAGAGCAGCACTTAGCACAGCTGCTTCTGCATTAACATCGTGGGGAGGAACTTTTAGATCATTGTAGTCCTGAGACTGATTCCTGTTTTCGTTTCTCTGATTTGCCATAAATCTTATTCTCTTCCTTGTTGTATTGCGTTTAACACTTTTTCCGGTGTCAGTGGAAGTTTTCGCAGACGTACTCCAGTTGCATTAAAAATTGCATTAGCAATAGCAGCAGGAGGAGTGTCAATACCAATTTCACCTACGGATTTAGCACCAAAAGGACCTGCCGGTTCATAACTTTCGGCAAATTCCACTGTGATCTTTCCAACATCTTTGCGACTTGGAATTTTATAATTCATGAGATTATTCGTCAACATTTTACCTTTTTTGGAGTACACAACATTTTCCATACTTGCCATACCAATTCCCTGTAAAATTCCTCCCTCTACCTGGATTTTAGCCAGATTAGGATTTATGGGAGTTCCGCAATCCACGACTCCGACATAATTCAATATTTCGTATTTACCTGTTTCCAGATCCAGTTCAATTTCTACAAAGCCAGCCATAAAAG
>LSCK01000124.1 GCA_001577135.1 Cloacimonetes bacterium TCS60
CCGGTTATCCATTCTTCTGATTGTTGTTGTAAGATAGAGCCTATTAGGATTCTAGTACTCTTTTTACTGGGAAAGATTCTAACATTCTTCTCTCTTCTACGTATTTCTTCATTAAACCTTTCTATCATATTTGTACTCTTTATCTTGCGCCAGTGCTTTTGTGGATAATTCAAAAAATTAGTTATTTCCGGTATTGTATCTTCTACCCACTCCGCTATTTTATCTTTATTTCTCTTTTTTAATTCTCTTAATAATAAATCCTTGCCTTTATAAAATCCCTCTTTACTCTTAGGTTTGATTATAGGCACAACCAATTCAATTATCTTTGGCTGTTCTTTTTTATTAAACTTGTCTAATAAATTTCTCTGCCAGTGTACCAGACAACGATTCTGTAACTGCCCTGGATAACATTCGCCTAAAGCCTTAGCTAAACCATCAAATTGATCTCTTACCCATAAACCACAATATCTTAATCCACGTTCCTTTAATGACTGCAAGAAAGCCTTCCAACCGTAATAACTCTCTCTTAAGTTTAAATGAAAACCTAGACTCTCTCTTCTGCCATCTCTCCTTAATCCTACTGCGTGTAATATATTCAAGGGCTGTACATAACTATCCTGCCCTTTCTTACCTATTATCTTTCTACTTTCCTTGCTGCCTATAATGAATTTGAAAAACGGGCTGATATTATTGATAAACCCCGGGGAACTAAAACCGAAATGGTAAAAAATGCAATTGAAAACTTTAAAGGCAATTTCACAATTTCAGACGTAGAAAAAGCCTGCCCCTTAGTGAGTCGGGATATGATTCGTAATGTCATGAATAAAATGCGTTCTGAAGGAAAAATAGAAAACTTAAGTAAAGGCAGATATGCCAAATGGAGAAAAACTTAATGTGGTAATACAAGGCTTCAAAGTGGTAACGAAATGCGGTTCATTACCACATTGGCAATACTATTACCACTTTAAAAAAGAATAATATGAAATACCCTACCATACGTATTGAAGGTTCAATCCTAAATGCTGTTATTTTAGATAAAATAGAACGGGAAGAACTGCTGGGCCAGAAACAATAGAGTTATATAATAATTACAGAATACATGCATCATTAAATTATATTACATCTAGATAATATTATCTGAATCAGAAAAAAATAGCTTAATCTATGAAAAATTACAATGAAAAACTGTCAATTATTTTCGGACTTGACAGTTTTAAAAAAAACCCGGTCTCTCGCGAAACCGGGCAATTAATTTTACCTAAATGAATTATTTATTCAACTTCTTTTATAGCAAATGCTAGAGCTTCATTCAGCAGCTTTTCTGGTGGTCTGTCAATGAAGCCTTCATCAGTAAGTGATTTTGACATAGAACGGGCATATTCGATATCTTTTTTTGCTTTATCATAAGCTTCTTCATATGACATCTCTATTCTGGCTACTCCATCTTTAATAGCCTGCATAGCTACGTCAGCAGCTTCGTAGGGGAATACACCTGCTTCATCCATAGTAGGAACTATGTTGTTGGGATTGATGCCACGTTTTTCTGCAAATTTTGCCAGCGACTCGGCTGCTGCAATTGCCATGTTATCAGTTACCTTACGGGCTCGAACCATCAGAGCTCCCTTGAGGATCCCGGGGAAACCAAGTGAGTTATTTACCTGATTGGGGAAATCCCCACGACCCGTAGCTGCGATAAAAGCACCTGCTTCTTTGGCAGCATAGGGGTAAATTTCCGGAACAGGGTTAGCGCAAGTAAAAACGATAGATTTATCTGCCATGAGAGAAATGGATTCGGGCTTAACCGTGTCAGGTCCTGGTTTAGAAAGAGCAATTAGTACATCAGCTCCTTCCATAGCTTTATCAAAATCTTTTACTTTATCAGGATTAGTTTTCTGACATAGTTCCCATTTTCTATAAAAGTCGGGATTCTCTTCCAGGTCTCTTCTGTCCGTATCTAAAGAACCGGTAGAATCGAACATGATCATATTTTCCGGGTTACCGCCAGCAGAAATTATAATTCTAGCAATTGTTGTATTGGAAGCGCCGGCACCGAGGAAAACAATTTTAGCCCTGGATATCTCTTTATCTGCAAGTTTTAAGGCATTGGTCAAGCCAGCCAGAGTAACGCAGGCAGTACCCTGAGCGTCATCATGCCATACAGGTATGTTACACTTTTCCTGCAAAGCATCTAGCACTTTATAACATTTCGGCTGTGAGATGTCTTCCAGATTTATGGCACCAAAGCTATGTTGTACTCTCTCCACAAATTCAATAATAGTATCAGCGACTTTTTCACCTTCTTCGTTTCTGCTATCAATACAAAGAGGTACTGCGTCCACACCTCCCAGATATTTCATGAGAAATGCTTTACCCTCCATAACTCCCAAACCTCCGGGAGGTGTTACATCACCATCACCCAGAACACGAGTGGAGTCACTAACCACTGCTACCAAATTACCGCGATTAGAAAGTTCATAGGAACGATCATTGTCATCCCTTATTGTGGTAGAAATTTTTGATACACCGGGTGTGTACCATACGTTAAACCAGTTAAAACCAAAAACTCCTGCTTTGGGGGCAGTTTGGATCTTGCCACCATAAAAATTGTGCGAATCCTCGGCTAATTTTTTTAAAAATAGAGTTTTAGCTTTTGCTTTCTGTTCTTCACTAAAATCAGATGGAAATACTTCATCCAGATTATCTAATTCAAGATTTACTTTTGTCATAATACCCTCCGAAATTGATTTTTTTTATTTCATAATTTGGGCAAATATTTAGTTACTTGCTTTTTTTGCTGTCAAATTTTCTGATTATTTAGTAATATCACATTAAGGAATAGAACTCTGAATATAAATTTTATGAGGAAAGATGCTAAAATGTTGACATAAATAGACTGAAAACACGATATTAACAATCTGAAAAAATTTAAAAGGTGAGTTGCCTATACGAAAGTAACTATCAGTAATCCAATATTATAAAATATGTTTGTCAAAGATATTTAGACTGTGCTTTTACGTTTAAGCTAAAAGTGTTATTTTTCTAAATTATTTGACTCCCCCTTATTTATATTTCTTTTAAAAGTTTAAAAACCAAATGAAAAAAACAAATTCAGTATTTCCCATTATCACACTCATAATGGTAAGTTTCATCATTGCCAATTTTGGGTTAATTCTTGCTAGTGATGGCGAGAAAGGTGAAAACGTCGAGCCCAATCGCACTATCACTCAAAGCAGTATGCAAAGGACTGTCCCAGATACATTAAATGCACAGATAGATAGTTTGAAAAATACTGATAGGGACTCTGTGAAGGCGGTTGGAAAAACTGATTCCACCCGTATGGACTCTCTTACCAGCACAGCAAAAGACACACTTACCAGTGGTGATTCTTTGCTTATTGCGGCTGATACAGTTACCGTTAAAGTTGATACTATTCATTTTCGCTATGCTCCCTATTTATTTAATGAGGATCTCTCTTTTCCTTTATTAAGCACAGGCGATAGTTTACTTATTCATAACTATATGCAAGGTAAAGCATATCCTCCTCAAAATTTGGATAAAAAATTCCTAAGCAACAACTTATATAAATATTCAGACTCCTTAGATTTTAAAGACAAAACAGCTACAGTAAAAGGTGAGGTCAGGCAGGCTCAATATGTTACTCCCTATCTCATATCTTCTACTGAGTTTTTTGAGCTTCGGTCGAAGCGTGAGTTTGAAAAAT
>LSCK01000125.1 GCA_001577135.1 Cloacimonetes bacterium TCS60
TTTTTGCTGGTGGTAAACGATTGAGACCCCTTTTATTTATAGCAACTTATGAAATGCTCCGTGGTCGTAAAGATCTACGAGCCGTTCGTAAAATTTTACCTGTAGCTGCCGCTTTGGAGATGATACATTCTGCTTCCTTAATACATGATGACCTGCCCTTTATCGATAATGCAGATACAAGGCGTGGTGAAATTAGCAGTCATAAAAAATTTGGTAATGCAATTGCCATTTTGGCTGGTGACGCTCTAATAACCAAATCCTTTGAAACAATATTAAAAATTGAGGATAAGGATAAGGCACTGAAATGTTTGCAACTACTCATACAAGCTTGTTCTACAAGAGGAATGCTGGGCGGCCAGGTAATTGAAATTACCGCTTTTGAAAAGAAACGAGTTAAACTTCATATGCTCCGTGATATTCATCTCAAAAAGACTGGTACACTTCTCAGGGCTTCCATCCAAATGGCTGCAGTCCTTATGGAAAGCAAAAAGCAAATTTATAGTGCATTAGGTGATTTTGCTCTTAACATCGGTCTTGCTTATCAGGTGATTGATGACATTCTGGATGAGGTAGGAGCTGATGAAATTTTGGATAAACCTTCCGGAGAAGATCTACGTAACCGCAAAGTTACTTATCCCGTATTGTTAGGAGTGCAAGAATCAAAAAATCAGGCTATTAAATTACTTAAAGATGCAAAAAATGTAATTAAATATATGCCTAATAACGATGTGTTATTAGAATTTGTTGATTCAATTAGAGATAGAATTCCATAGTGAGAATTGCAGAATATCTTAAGATAATAAGACCATTTAATTTTTTATTCGTTCTTTTGGCAGTTTTGTTCGGTGCTTATTATCAGACTCAATTTTCTTTGTCATTAAAACCAATTCTAGCTGCTTTTTCTGCAGCTTTTATCTGTAGTAGCGGTTACATAATTAATGATATTTATGATATTGAAATTGACAAAACCAATAAACCAGATCGCCCTCTACCTGCGGGAGAAATCTCCATTTCTTCTGCTCGTACGTTAGCTATTTTATTATTTGTTTTCGGTTTTTTGCTGGCTTTGTATTTGCAGAATTTGCCCATGATAATGTTAGCTTTGTTTAATGCTGTCATCCTCTGGTTCTATGCTAAAAAAAGTAAACGACTTCTCTTTTGGGCAAATTTGATTGTAGCCTTTACCTCTGCTTCCACATTTATTTATGGAGGACTTGTAAATGATAATTTCGGCAACAGCCTGTTTGTTTTCGTAGTAGCTTTATTATATACTTTAATTCGTGAACTGGTAAAAGACGTTGAAGATGTGAAAGGCGACGGCAAACAAAACGCTAAAACAGTACCTCTGGTTTATGGTAGGCAGAAAGCCCTGATTTTATCCCTTTTTCTGGCAGTAATATTAAACCTGGTTTTCTTATATGGATATATCAGTATTTTTTACAACCTTTTCTTCCTTTTGCTGATTTTGATGTTGGTTGGGCTTTTTGTTATGGGAAATTTGATTTTCCTCTACTATAAAAAGGAGAAAAAATTTGCATTTTTTTCTGAGATAATTATGAAAATAAATATGTTAATGTTTTTAATTATATTGTGGGTAAGCCAATAATGAAAGAAAATAAATATCAATATTTGTTAGAGGTAATTTCACAAAAAGGTGCAGGCTTTTTATGCTTAATCGATCCCGATAATCAAGCACCCCGGAAATCTTTAATCCTTGCTGAAAAGTGTGTTGAGAGTGGCTCCGATGTCGTTTTGGTAGGGGGTAGTATGATGTTAGAGGATAATTTTAATGAGACTGTTCGCCTGTTTAAAGAAGAACTGGAAATTCCCATAATTGTTTTTCCGGGTATATTCAATTTTGTTTCTCCCTATGCTGATGCGATTTTACTGCTGAGCATGATGAGTAGCAGGAACTCGCAATTGTTGATTGGAGAGCAAGTTAGAGCAGCACCACTTATAAAAAAATATGGTATAGAATCGATTCCTACCGGGTACTTGTTGATTCAATCCGATTCTTATACTTCCGTGCAATTTATGAGTCAGAGTAATCCTATTCCCAGAAAAAAAGCAGATATCGCTGTGAGTCATGCTCTGGCCGCCCAATATTTAGGCATGAAACTGGTCTTTTTTGATGGTGGTAGCGGAGCCAAACTATCTGTACCAACGCATATGATAAAAAAGGCGTCAGAAACTATTGAGATTCCACTTGTAGTAGGTGGAGGAATTAAAACACCTGCAGAAGCAAAGGAAAAAGTGAAAGCAGGAGCAAATTTTGTTGTTATTGGTAACGCTTTTGAGAAAGATAATTCCAGTAATCTGATGGCAGAATTCGCAGATGCTATTCACGGTTAACATTTTATGATTGATATTCATACCCATATTTTGCCGAGTATCGATGATGGGGCTCAAGATCTGAAAGAGTCAATTAAGCTGTTGCAAACTCTTGCTAAGCAGGGAGTTACAGAAGTAATAGCTACTCCACATGTGATAAAGGGTACTTATGATAATACCAGAACCACTATTGATGAACAATTAAACCTTCTTAAAAATGCAATAATAGATAATAATATCGAGATGAAAATTTACCCCGGAGCAGAGTTATATCTGGATACTGATACAGTAGAAAATGTTAAAGCCAACAATCTAACATTGGCTTCCAGTAGATATGTTTTAGTGGAGTCTTCCTTCCAGAAATTTCCCAATAACTTCGAAGGGATTTTATTTCATTTACAACAGGAAGGCTATGAGCCGATAATAGCACATGCAGAGCGTTTTCATGATTTTAATACAAATTTCAATTATTTAGTTACATTGCTGAATAGAGGTTTTTATGTGCAGGTAAATTGTGGGAGTTTATTTGGTGAGATTGGTGAAGGTGTAAGTAAATTTGCTCTTAAATTATTGGAACAAGGGTGCATACATTTTCTTGCTTCAGATCTGCACGGTTTAAAAAAACGTCCTCTGGTCATGGATAAAACATATAATTTCATATCGGAAAATTTTAGTGAGGAATTAGCAGAGCTACTCATGGTAGAAAATCCCAGTAATATTATTAACAATAAACCTATAAAAAGCATGATATCAGATGTTTATTGGGAAAAGGAAGAAGATGCAAGTTTCTTGAGTAAAGTAAAAAAAATGTTTAGTTAAATGTAAAATATCATAAATAAGAGGGGATAGTATGGACAAATATGAACTCGCTCAATTTGGGGAAGACATAGCTGCAAAATATCTTAAACATAATGATTATGAAATTCTGACGAGAAATTACCATTCGGTGTTTGGAGAAGTTGATATTATTTGTAAAAAAAAGGGACAATTAATTTTCCTGGAAGTTAAGACGCGGCGATCGAAAAAATTTGGAGA
>LSCK01000126.1 GCA_001577135.1 Cloacimonetes bacterium TCS60
GTAGTTAGTTTTGACATAAAGTCCCGTTACTATGATACCTCCTGCATAGTTACTATTAGGAACGGTTCCAAAGTGTAGCATAAGAAATCGTTCTCGAAACTCATTATTTATGGGGTAGTTTTCTCCTATGCCCAAATTTAAGCTGGTTACAAATCCTGGTGAAATTCCTACGCGATAGATACGTTCCTTTTTTAACTGACTTTTATTTTCACAATGCAATAACGAGGTAAACAATAAAATTACAATTAAAGATAAAAAAGTCTTCTTCATTTTGCTCCCGAATTGCTTTAAACTATTTGAGTCTCAGCTGTCAAGAAAATTACCATAAAAACCCTGATTCAAATCTGATACTAATTTTCCTATTGCAAATAATTCATAATTCTATAATTTAGCCAAGTTGCGTGCGATTTTTTTGGAAATAATTTACGCAACTTAAATCAAAGCAACTTCAGTTATAAGACTTGACTGTAATATTGAATAAAATTCAAGACAAACTAAAAAGCCAATATTAACTCGAATTTATTTTTTTAAGTTAAACTTTTGTCTCTTTACAAGGAAGTTATTTTATTTGCTCGTCCCCTTCAACTAAAAGCTATAGGTTATTTTTGTGTAAATCATATCATTATCATTATATTGCCCGAATTGACCTTTATCACCCAGAAAAAGATTTAGTCCAAGTAATAATTCGAAAGAATCCTTTAGGTCATAAATTATTTTAGGACGAATAAGTGCATCAGAATTATTCAATCCGATATATGAAAACAGTTCTAGGGCCAGAGTCTGTCTGAGGAAATCTTCTCTTGCCGTAAAGGTGACTGTGTTGTTATATTCATCATTTACAATTGTCGTCTCATAATCTAATATTGTTTCCTGAATAAACTGTGTACTGAAATCAATACCGCTAAAAGAAAAATCCGCTCCCAGGAGATAATGTAAATAGTTTTTTTCAACTACACCTTCAGAAAGATTTTGGTCTTGAGAATTGAAATATTTACCATCATAGAAAGCACCTTCACCTCTAAAGACAAAGGGACCGACAGTGGAACTGAAGCTGCCGCCTGCTAAGCTTAACCTGTGATGCTGAGGCAAAGCTATTATTGTATCGGGATCTATTTCTTTTCGGATATGCATTGTTGGATCGTCGTCCCACATGTAGCCTAACATGATTTCGTAATCCAAAAGGGAACTCATGGATGAAAACTTGGCAAATATCTCGCTGTTTTCGAGATTGTTATCAACTTCTTTTTTAGAACTATCAATTATCGGCTCTATGGGATATTCCGAAAAATCTCTCTGCGGAAACCAGATTGAATTTTCCTCCGGAAATTTAGTTGGTATAAAAGTAGGAACCCAAACAAATTCTATAGTATTATTTCTAAAATAGTAATCAGCTTTGAGGGAAGTAATACCTACTCTGATTTCCTCAAAATCTCTTAAAAGGAACTCTTCCAGGTTTTTAGGAGAAACAACATCTGTGATGAATACACCATCAGCATTACCCCAGATTATCTGCTGTTTACCAATTCTTATATCCATTGTCCTAAAATAGATGTCCATATATGCTTCTCTTAAATTTATATCCAGTTCTTTATTTGGATTTTGATATATATATGGATTTATCAAAAACGAGATATTATCTCGCGCATGCTCAATATTTAGATTAAATGTATTCTCGACCAGGGTAAAATCATTTTCTCCGGAAGTTAACATAGTAATATAATTTCTTGCATATCCCGTAAAATAAGGTGTTTGCGCTTTACTGACAGAGAAAAACATAAGAAAAGCAGTAAGAATTAACAAGAGTTTTTTTGACGATCTGCTCATTAGATACCTCTTTTCATCATTCTTTCGGTAAATTTGGTGTCATAAATTCCGGTATCCAATTCTACATTCTCTAACTTCATATCAGTTTTATGATCTTTTTGAACATTATGCATTAAACTATGAGTAATTATCCAACAATCTTTGATCAGTTCAAAATTTTTTACATTCAAGTTTTTGAGGTGATCACCATCTTCATCATAGAATTCTTTTTTCAATCCAATCCATTTATCCTTGATAACCCAGGTTACAGTACGCGAATACATATAGTCTTCTTCTTTGGGCAAACTTTCTATTACATAGCAATCTTCGTCCTGATAAGTCTCTTCTCGTAACAATTTATGAGTATCTTCTTGAGGATGTCGGTCTCCAAGATCGTCATAGGTGAAATCTGAACCCATAAAATAATCACTTTTACTGTCACTAGAAATTCTTTTGATCTTACGTAAAGCTGGAAGATATATCCATTGGTCGTCATCTTTGCCTTCTTCATCATAGCTCCAGTTCATAAAGGAAGTATTACGAACATCAGCCGGTGCAATAAAATACATTATCTTCTTTTCCACATCTCCGTATTCTTTTAAAAACTGTTTTATTTCACGAATTCTTGTATCGCCGCGTGAGTTTATCAATGTCATCGTCAAATCAGCAGTTTGATCTTCTCCTGTAGGACGATTAAAGACCTTCTGCATGATCTCCAGACCAGTTAGTTTCTCCTGTGAATCCTGTGAAAATAGTAAAGATGACATAATCAGTATTAATATTGCTAGTGTTATACCTTTTTTAATAATCATAATTGATCTCCTTTCAATTTTTTATGAGACGGTTTTTTTATTATCATAGATTTTTTAGTCATTATTTTTAAAATAGATATTTGAAATAAAAAGTAGTAAATACATGATAGTGAGTGTTCCCAAAAAACTGGTAAACATGTTCATAGAAACAAGTGCACCCAGGGCTCTATTGGGTGGAAATACGGATAACAACAGAACCAGAAAACCAGCGATTACAACCATAGCGTTAAACAATATAGCTCTTCCGGAATGATGCATGGTTTTTTTACCTGTAATTTCCTTATCATTGGTTTTTCTAGCATATATTTTATATCGCTCAATAAAGTGAACAGCATAATCAATTCCAATCCCGATAGCGATGCTTGATAATAGAGCCGTGGTGGTACTGAGGGGGATATTCAATATACCCATTACTCCAAAGCTGATAAAAGCAGTAATTGTAATGGGAACGGCTCCTATTAAACCAATTTTGAATTTTTTAAACATCAAGGAGAGTAAAATCACAACTATAACCAGAGCTAGGAACAGGCTTTGCACTTGTCCCTCTAGGATTAGGTCTGTAAAAACCAGAGATTTATATCCGGAACCGGCATAATTGATTTCTATTCCCATTTCATTGAATTCGGGGATATACTTTTCGATGAGAGATATTACTTTATTTAGGGTTTTGGAATCATCGCTTTTCAATTGAAACGACAAATTCGCCTTTTTATA
>LSCK01000013.1 GCA_001577135.1 Cloacimonetes bacterium TCS60
ATGATGTCTCTGGGTGTTCTGGTTGCGTTTATCGGTTATATCCGCAGATTTTTTCGTCCGCTATTTGATTTGAGCCAGAAATATAATGTAATGCAATCAGCGATGGCTTCTCTGGAGCGCGTTTTTACTGTGTTAGATGCAGAACCGGAAGATTATGAGAGATACACGATAGAAGGAAAAAAAATCGATGGAAATATCGAATATAAAGATGTATCGATGTATTATGAGAAGGATGAATGGATCCTAAACAAGATCAATTTCAATATCAAAAAAGGGGAAAAAATTGCCATCGTTGGTGAAACCGGAGGCGGCAAGACGACTCTTACCAAATTGCTCTCTCGCTATTATCCTTATCAAAAAGGTGAAATCCTTCTGGATGGTAAGAGAGTGGAGGAGTATAATTTACAAACCTTGAGAAAAAATATTGGAGTCGTTCAACAAGAAGTTTTTATTTTCTCTGATACTATTCGTAATAATATTTCTCTCTATAATCCTGACATCTCATTAGCAAAGATAAAAGAAGCAGCTATAAATGTTAATGCCGATAAATTGATTAACAGGCTACCCCATAAATACGAGGAAAAAGCTAAGGAGCGAGGTGGTAATCTGTCTGCCGGGGAAAAGCAACTTATCGCTTTTGCAAGAGTACTGGTGAGTGATCCTTCCATATTTATTCTGGATGAAGCTACATCTAATATCGATACAGAAACGGAATTGCTGATTCAGGATGCTGTAAAGAAAGTTATGAAAAAACGAACTTCCATCATAATTGCCCATAGACTTTCAACCATAAAAAATGCAGACAGAATTATCGTGATCCATAAAGGTGAAATTGCGGAAGAGGGAAGTCATGAAGAGTTACTAAAGAAAAATGGGATTTATTACAATCTTTATAGGCTGCAATATAAGGGGCAGGTAAAGTAAAAAACATATTTCCAATCCCTTTCCTACATTCCAATTAGAAGTAATTAAAATAATTTATTAGGAAGATTAAGTATGTCAATTCACAAAAATTTTAGATAGATTGCAATACTTTATCCATTATCCGTGCAGCAGAGAGCCCAAAGGCGTCCAGGAGTACATGAGGGTCACCAGATTCCCCAAAGCGATCATCTATTCCAATATGAATTATCTTTCGGGGGTAAAATTCTGTTAAAGTTTGAGAAATTGCAGCACCCAAACCACCTATTTTTAGATGTTCTTCCACTACAAAAATTTTATCGAATCTTTTCGCGTACTTTATTATCACCTCGGTATCTAGAGGTTTTATAGTATGGAGATTGATAACTGTTGGAGAAATTTTATCTTTCCTCAGAAGTTCTGTAGCTTGCACTACTTCTGCTCCTATAGTTCCAGCAAAAAAGATTACACAATCTTCACCTTCAGTAATTATTTGTGCTTTTCCAAGTTGGAATTCATCCTGTTCGGTGGTAATTGTTTTTGTTGCCTCGCGCGCCAGACGTAGGTAAACCGGTCCTTTATGATCTGCTATGGCAAGCGTTGCCTTATATGCCTGAATGTGATCACATGGTACAACAACGGTCATGTTTGGGAGGGTTCGCATCAATGAAATATCCTCAATTGCCTGATGAGAGCCACCATCTGGTCCCACAGAAATCCCACCATGAGAACCCACTATTTTAACATTTAGATGTGAATAACAAACAGTATTTCTGATTTGATCAAAAGCACGACCGCAAACAAAAACACCATAAGTTGTTACAAATGGTATCTTATTATTTAAACTCATACCAGCGGCAATGCCAACCATATTTTGTTCTGCAATTCCAACATCAACGAATCTCTGCTGAAATTTTTCAGCAAACCAGTTAGTCCGCGTGGAGCTAGAAAGATCAGCATCCAAAACTATTACATTCTCGTTCTCCACCCCCAATTTTAACAAGGCTTTACCATAACCATCTCTTATCGGTACTATCTCGTTGTTCATGTTTCTCCTTTACCTGTCTAACTCGTTTAAAGCAATTTTCAGTTGTTCTTGATTAGGTGCTTTTCCATGCCATCCAGCCTCGTTTTCCATAAATGAAACACCTTTACCCTTCACAGTTTTTGCTATGATAACAAATGGTTTGTTGGAATTTAGTTTGAATTGTTCCAGTGCAGATAAAATTTCATTGAAATCATGTCCATCTATGCATATTGTATTCCAGTTAAATGATTGCCATTTTTTTTCTAAAGGCTCTAATGCCATCACTTTTTCAGTATCGCCATCAATTTGCAAGCGGTTTCTATCTACGATAGCGCAAAGGTTGTCTAATTTTTTGTGACCAGCAAACATTGCTGCTTCCCAAATCTGCCCTTCATTAAGTTCTCCATCACCCAGAAGAGTAAAAACTCTATATTGATGCTTGTCTATTTTTGCAGAAAGGGCGATACCTGCTGCAATAGAGAGTCCCTGTCCCAGCGAACCTGTGGATACTTCCACTCCTGGAACAAGATAGGAAGCAGGATGACCCTGCAAAATTGATTTGTATTTTCGCAGGTTGTTCAATTTAGATGGAGAGAAATAACCCGCTGAAGCTAAAAGTGTATACAAGAGGGGAGCCGCATGTCCTTTAGAAAGAATGAACCTATCCCTTTTTTTCCACTCTGGATTTTGGGATTTATAATTCATTTCTGAGAAAAAAAGAGCAGTTCCAATATCTGTTGCTGAAAGAGAACCTCCAGGATGACCTGAGCCAGCCTTTTCAATCATTTTAAGTAAATTTTTTCGGATTTGAACCGACTTTTCTTCTAATTTCCGTATCTTTAATTTATTGCCCATAAATTCTCCACAAATAAATTTTTCAAAAAATTTACTAATTTAGAAAATTGTCAATTATGCAGTTTATTTTTAGTTTAAATCTTGCAGAGAGAGTTGTTGTTATATGGACAATTTATATCTAATAAGCTTGACAGAATTATAATCAATAGCTCCTATTAAACTAATAAAATGACAAAAAAAGCAATAAAAGGTTTACAGATTATAGGTTTCTATCCTAACAGTCAATTAGACCAAAGTGGCGTTGAAATTGGTGATTGGCTTATTAGTTATAAGGGGATAGAAATTAAGAATGAGAAACATCTAGCTGAACTAAAATTAAAATATCAAAATACCCAAAAAGTTATCATACAAATAGAGAAAAAAGATGGTGAGGAACAATATTTTGAGATACTCCCCGGTGGTCTTGGTATTTACCTATCAGAAATTGCCGAAAGCCCGGAGAAATTAAAAGATGCAAAAAGAATAGAAAATGTTGATCGATTAGAGAAAAAAACAGGTAAAGAAAACACTTTCTTTCATTCTTTACATAATATTTTAGAAATTTTTGACCTAAAGATAGAGGTAGAACAACTTTTAGTTTTTTCCTGTTATCCCTTTAGAATACAATTCTCAAAGGATATCTCAATTGATTTGGTAGATCCTACATTTGGTTTTGATTGTGCCCAAACTTTATTTTCCAGCTTAGGAATAAATCATAAAGCCTATGATAATAATACCTCATTGGAAAAAATAAAAAAAGAAATTAGTAACAGTATTAATCGTGGTTTCCCGGTTCTTGCTCGAGACCTGTTTGGTAAAAATGATTGGGGAATAATAACAGGTTATCAGAATAAGCAGAAGGATTTATTTTGTAGAAGTTTTTATGATAATACAATTGATTATTCCATTGCTAAAAAAATACCTAATAAAATCATCGTAATAACGGAAGAACCCGATTTCACCGAAATTAAAGAAAACAATTTTATTACCCAACATACAAAATGCCTGTCTCAAGCAAGAGATCTATTTTTTATGGATGAATATAATGGAGTATATCAAGCTAACAAGAGTATTGAAAAATGGATGGAATTTTTAGAGGATGATGATTACTTCGACAGTTTGGAAAAAAAAGAGTTCCGTCGCGTCTTTTTTGCTAATGATACTTTGTTTAAAACGTTTCAACATAACTGTATTATTGTTAATAAGTATATAGATAGATTAAAGCAAGAAGAACTATTTCCTGAATCCAAAAGGCACTTGAGAAGGCTCATAAAATTTTACAGAGCTGAATACAAGATTTTAGAGGATTGTTTAAAAAATATTAATAAAGATACAGATAAAAATCTAAAAAGATCTTGGTCCAAACGAACAAGGAAAAAAGAAGTAACAGCTCTTAACAAAATTTACAAGAAGAATCGGGAAATCATTACAGTAATCGATAAAGTTCCCTTAATTCTGTAAAAATTTAAGCCCAGTTATTGACATAATTATTGGG
>LSCK01000014.1 GCA_001577135.1 Cloacimonetes bacterium TCS60
AAAAAACTGAGAAACTTTTACAAAAATATGGAGTAATAGGAGAAATTCCTTTTCGTCCACCTTACGGCAGGTTCGATCTGAATACAATAAAGGTAATGAAGAAATTGAATAAGCAAATGATCATCTGGAATGCATCTACAAAAGATTTTAAAGCCAATTCCAAACAGCAAATCCTGAACAGACTTTATAGAAAAGTGAAACCCGGCTGCATTATCGTGATGCACGATGCCGGGAAATATATCGAAAGTGAAATTGATAGAAGTTTTACAATTGAAGCTTTAAAAGAAGCACTTCCAAAGCTGAAAAAAGATGGTTATAACTTTTTAACGATAAATGAAATGCTAATCGAAAATTGAATCTGTTTTTTCGATAAAATCGGCTATTATGGGAGATTCTCTTCGAATATCTTCCAAAGTAGGATTCACGATCTCATCACTTTTTTTTTCTTCTTTATGATTAAAGTGTACTTTGATGCGCAACTTGAAAAAATTAGAAAGAATATCTGAGATAACATTCTTGCCATCCATCAGATAATTATAAGCCATTTGTTTGAAAACAGTGTAAGTTATCAAGTTATTTTGAATGCTTTCCAACTGACTTTTTTCCAGATAAGTTCCCACCATTGGTTTTTCTCTTTTTATCAACCTGATGATTTGAGGTAAATATTTCTGGTAAACATTTTCCGACAATGAATCCACGTTTGGTCTGTCTTCATCTATTTCCTTTTCCATCACGTGTTTTACTTCTTCTGTTTTTCTGCTTAGTTCTTCTCTGGAAGGTTTTGGCTGCTTCGGTTTTGCTCTTTTAACTTGAGTCTCGGGTTCAGATTCTAAATTGCTGAGATTATTCAAAATATCATCCAGGGCTTGCAGCTTCTGAAGTTTGGCAATTTTAATAAAAGTCATCTCAGTTACAAGAATCGGATTTGTGCTGTTTTTTATATCCATCTTGGCTTTTACCAGAATGCTCATCAAATATAAAAGGTCATTTTCGTTAAAATTGGAAGTCAATTCCTGCATTTCTTTCAGGATAGCGCCGCTCATAGTTGGAACTTCGATATTCACATTAACAAGAAGTAAATTGCGAATATAATCTAACAGGCCATTGATAAATTCTTGAACATCATTACCCTTTTCCAAGACATCGTGTAGAAGTTTGATAATGCTGGTTGCATCTTCCTGGGCAATATATTCCATGATCTTATGAAAAATATCAAAGTGTACAATTCCAAAAATGGAAAGAACATCAGTTAATGTAATATTTTCTTTGCCGTAGGCAAGAACCTGATCCATCAATGATTGAGCATCGCGCATACTTCCATCGGCCTTTTTGGCAACCATAAACAGGGCTTCTTTATCGATAGATATTTTTTCCAGTTCACAGATCTCCTGCAGCCTGCTGATAATATCTGGAATTGGGATTCGTTTAAAATCAAATCGTTGACAACGTGAGATAATAGTTGGAATAACCTTATGCGGTTCTGTGGTTGCAAAAATAAAAATGACATTTTTGGGAGGTTCTTCCAAAGTTTTTAAAAGCGCATTGAATGCATTCTTGGAAAGCATATGAACTTCGTCTATAATGTAAATTTTATAGAGAGAATTGGATGGTGAATACATCAGTTCTTTTTGCAGCTCGCGAATGTCTTCCACACCTGTATTGGAAGCACCGTCGATCTCGATTACATCTGCAGAAATCCCCGCTGTGATCTCTGTACAATTCTGGCATTTATTGCAGGGATGTGTAGTCGGTCCATTTTCCAAACAATTAAGACTTTTAGCAAAAATTCGTGCCAATGAAGTTTTACCTACTCCGCGTGGACCAGTAAAAAGGTAAGCATGAGCTGTTCTATCCAGCTCAATTGTGTTTTTCAGGATTTGCGTAATATGATCTTGAGCGTAGATCTCGTCAAAAGTTTGCGGTCTGTATTTTCTTGCTAAAACTAAATATGCCATTATATTCATCCATTTTTTTATTTAATCTGGAAATTCAGATCATAGACTATTTTGTCAATTGTTAATTAACAGCTTATTGTAAAACGTTCACTCCTGAACGGTTGAGTTAAGAGCAGCGATGAGTGTGAGGTGCTCTCCTTCTCTTTTATTTCATACCTAAGCACTGCCACTTTTGTTAAGTGCATTGTACAATATTTAACTAATCTTTCCGACACGTAAACCCTTACAAAATAAGGAGTGATCTATCTCAAAATTCATCGAACACCTTCATTTGATTGCTTTTAGGCAGATTTCCTAAATTCCTTATTATCTACTTCTGTGATCTTATCTATCAAATCCCTTTGCTCGAAAAAAGCTCGAAGTAACTTTTCGATATTTTGCCTTAGATCCAATAGATTAGTATAACCGAGTTCAATCGCATAATCCACAAAATCTTTGGCATAACGAACGAACATAATTTCCACAAATGCGCTCAACCACATATCAAATAACTCTTGATAGAACTTTAGTATGATCTGACCCATCGGCTCATTGTTGCTCATCTCTTTTCGATAACAAAACATTGCGTAAAATACATAACGAATGGTTAGATCAGCGACCATTGCCGCATAATTGGAAGATTTACTTTGATCATATCCGAAATATTGACGAATTTCCTTGAAGATGCACTCGACACCCCATCTTCTCAGGTATATTTTCAATACTTCTATTTCAGAAAGGTTGGTGTCAGTCGAAATTATCGCTTTCCACCTCTTTACATTCGGATACTTGAAGAAGCATATTTTTACTTTCCCGATTACAACTCTTTCCTCAATTTTATCGGCAGTAGAAACATCAAGCAGTTCCACTTCCATCGATTTATATTTTATTCCCGAAATAGAATCGTGACTCCATTTTCCTGCTCTGCGATACAATGCTTTCAAATTCAAAAAGCGTTCTCCATATTTGTATTTCTGCGTTCCGTTCTTCAACATAGAGATCAATACTTTTCCGGCGGGAACTAATTTCTCAAAGACGAAAGAAAAGCTTTTAGAGCAATTATACCAGGAATCCCATAATATATATTTGAAAGGAAATTTCCTTTGTTTTGCCCGTTTGATCATTTGGATTACAATATCGATCTTCTTTTTTTTGGAAAATCGTACCCGTTGCGCTGTGTGAGTTCCGGCAGGATAATTTGCTTTTTTTGAATGCTTTGTACGCTTCTTACCGATTTTAAACTCGAAATCAAATGGAATGGCTGCTCTCCCATTACTCCATACAGCTGTAATATTCTGAAATCCCTTGAAAAATATTCTTTTACTGTGATCATAGAACCAACTAAGATTTTGTGTTTTATGTCCGGTTTTCACCTTGCTTGTATCGTCAAATATCAAAGAACAATCTTCAGGCTCCGATGCCGGACAAAGTTGGAAGAATCTCAAATGCATTTCACGAGAAGTAAAGCTGAAAGATTTTCTTATTTATCCTGCATCCTTTCCCGAGCAAAGACTCGGGACA